>NZ_JBZFUI010000007.1:0-159511 GCF_058314295.1 Streptococcus sp. ALY_208
TTGGGTCGCATGTAATTGAGCGACCGTCATCACACTTTTGATACTGTCCATAGAAATCTCCTAACTAGTCTCATATGATACTAGTTTACTGATACTTTAAGAGTTATGCAAGTCTTTTGATAGATGTTACTAGTAAAATTTATAAAATTGGCTGTTACTACTAAGTTCAAAGCTCTAGTAACTTCCTAGATATTTTAGAATCTGACAAAATATCAGAAAAATAAAATAGGAATCACAACTCCAGCTCATCAACCAATCTTATCTTGATAATCCAGCTCAGTGGCAAAGGCAGCCCAGTGATGCTGAGCTTCTAGAGCCTGCCTATACTGATCCTGCACCCGAGCAAAGGTCGCCAACTGATAGCTGAGCGCCTTGACTTCACTTGGATCAAAGCGGTGGGCTTCCGGCACATAATTAGGCTGATGCAAAAGATCACTATAGCCAAGGATCACATGATTAAAGTCAAAGGCTGTCCGCACAGCATTGAGAATCTCATTGCCCTCGTTAATGTCCAAATACAAATCACAATCCAAATAGAGCTGACGAACCTGATGATCAGAGATATTAGGATAGAGTTTGACATTGGCATATTTACTGAGATCTAGTAGTCGAGAGGACATCTCCGTAATGGCTCCAATATGGAAAGACCAATCCGGACAGGACTGCACCAACTCCTCTAATCCAGGGATCTGATCAGAATTTGTCAGAGTAAGCGCTGACTTCCGAGAAAGATTTTCCTTACGGAAATAATAATTAAACCCTAGGAAATCAATCTTTTTATGATCATCTGCATCCGTTAGCTCCAAGATAGCTTGGTAGGCCTTATGATCTTGGACGATAATCTTAGTTGGACGCTTATCAATCCGATCCAAGAGCAAGCGCATATTCCCCGGCAGCTCTTCTTTAATAGGTTCATGCCAAAACAGAATATCCCGCCCTTCAACACCAATCCTATGAGCCACAAGAAAGGGAAGCCCCAGGCTGTTAAAGAAAATCCGGTCTAGATCAAAGCCACTAGTCTTAAGATAGAAGATAATCCAGTCGGTCTTTTGATGGAAGACACGAGTCTTACCGTTCCAGTCTAAAAGCAGATCCCCTGTCTCATGATGCTCGCTCAGATACTCTGCTCCTGCAGCATTGAAGTAGCTAGTCAACCTAGGCTTACCATCTGCATCATAGCTAGTTTGAGCATAGCGCTTTCCCCAGCGATTATAGCGATCAGTCACGCGCAGCTTACCAGACTCATCATACCAATCAACAGCCTGAATCAAGCGCTGATGACTGGGTTTGGCATAGTGGATATAGCCCATCTGCCGATGCATATTGTAGATTTCAGCATGATGATTGGTCCCACGGATCTCCCAAAAATCTGGAAGGCTCAACTGATTAAAATAGAGGGGTTGCCCCTGCTCCTTACCAAAACCACCAAAAAACTGATAGGGAGAGAAGACATCCTCCGGCAAGAAGCCATCATCCTCCAGTACAATCGTAGGATGAGTATAGCCGGCCATCAAGAGAGAATAATGTAAATCCCAACTAATTTGGTCGTATCTATCAAATAAATTAATCACTCTCTACCTCCTTCACCAAGGCTTGCCATTGTGCATCAACCTTAGTAGTTAGATAATCTTCAGCAAGGCCGTAGGAATGATCATGAAAGGCCTTCTTATCCCCTTGGGTAAAATACAAGGTCAACTTATCAACAAAAGCCTGAACGATCTTAGCCTCATCATCAGTCTCCGGTAATGGGATCAAATAGCCATTTTCTCCTTCATGGATAAAGGTTTGATTCCCATAGGGGGCATCAAATCCAATCACTGCTAAACCAGAACCAACAGCCTCCAGCAAACTGAGTCCAAAGCCCTCACTCTTAGATGCCGTAACATAGGCTTCATAATCTTTATAAACCTGACTGAGATCTCTGTGTCCCATCAGATGAATATAGGAATCTGCTTGATTATCTGCAATGATTTGACGGAGCTTATCCTCCTCACTGCCCTTACCATAGATATCAAAGGTGACTTCCGGCAGGGCTTGACGCAGGACAACCACAGCCTTAACCAGCCAGTCGATATGCTTTTCCGTCGCCAAGCGTGAAGCTGTCATCAGGCTAAAGGACTTGCGCTCCTGACCAGGGACTTTCAGCTGATCGATACTGCCAACTGGGATCGTCAGAATTCTCGGACGCATAGAAGTATACTTGGCAAAATGTGCCTCCAAACTTTCCCTTTGCTGATCGGTTGCTGTGATAAAGTAATCTACCTTATCTGCATGCGTAAACTCATACTCATAGTAATTGTTCCACAAGATAGTCTTAGGAGTCACTTGGTTCTTACTATAGTGCTCAGCATGAACAACCACAGCCAGCTTAGCTGGCTGAACATGACTAAAAACAGCCTGAGCTGTCCCAGTCGAGCGATCCAAAATAACCAGATCTTTATCAGTCAATGCCAAACGCTCCATCATATAAGCCAGTAGTTCCTGCTTAGAGTAGCAAAACCTATCTTCAAAGATAAAGAGACTCTCACCCTGATCGATCATCTCCTCATAAGCGACCGACCCATCTCGATTGAAGAAACGGCGCTGATAAAGTCTAGCCGTCTTATCTACTGGAGCATAGTACTCAGAAAAAACCTTGCAGTCCATATAGTAATCCTTGCGGATCAAGTGCCCTCCAGAGACCAGCTCTACACGATGAACCAAATTCTGACTGCCATGAGCAAAATAGACATTATATAAGATCTCTTGTTCCTGACAGTAGAGACGAATCCCATTGCCAAAATCTTCACGCCTAGTAATCACATAAGGGATCTGATTTTCAAAATCATCCAAGGCCAGAGTCGATGGCCCTACCTCAATATCACTGAAAAAAGTATAGAGCCAGATAATATCCTCATCAGCAAATCCCAAATTGCGGGTCAGATCGGAAAGATTATCATAGGCAAACATATCCGTGAAGATAAACTTAGCTGGAATATTACGATTCTTAAACATGGCTGAGCGATAAGCTTGAGCGTATTCCACACCACTGCTTGCCCAACCTATCCCCAAATTAATATTATAAACGGTCATATCTTATTTCCTATTGATTAAAAGTGGCTTATTGCCACATGTCTTACTATAAGCTGCTGTTAAAAAGGCCCTAATCCTTTAATTATACTCTCTTGGGATCCGATCACTCAGCAAGCATAGCACCTCATAATTAATCGTACCACGATACTCGGCTACCTCTGTAGCTGTAATTTCACAATCCTGATCTCGACCGATCAAGGTCACCTTAGAACCTAGTGCATAGGCTCGAGGAAGGCGGACAGTGATCTGATCCATAGAGACACGACCAACAATCGGACAAGGCTGACCATCGATCAAGACTTCAAAGCCCTGCATGTCCCTGGTCCAGCCATCCGCATAACCAAGCGGTAGAGTCCCAATCCACTGGGTCTCCTGAGCTTGATAGGTAGCCCCATAGCCGATAGGCGTACCAGCCTCAACTTTTTTAACATGAACTAAAGCTGACTCTAAGCTCAAAGCCGGTTTGACAGCGTAAGGCAACTCCAAGACTTGGCCGCTAGGGTTCAAGCCATAAATGACAACCCCCAAACGCACTGCCGTAAAAATCCCTTCCGCATGCCAAAGACTGGTCGCTGAATTGCTAGCGTGCACAAGCGCTGGACAATCATCCAGCTCAGCTAGGATAGTCTTGAAAACAGCCAGCTGATGCTCAAAATATTCATTCCCTGCCTCATCAGCTGTTGCAAAGTGGGTAAAAACACCTTCTACATAGGCCCCAGCACGTTTAAGCTCAGCAATAGCCTGATTAACATCAGCTGCCCTCGTAAAGCCAATACGCCCCATACCAGAATCCACCTTGATATGAAGCGAAATATCTGATAAACCGACACCTCGCTCATGTGCCAGTTCCAGCCAATCGAGACTAGCAACAGTCAGCGTCAAGCGATAATCTCGAGCCAGAGAAACATCATCTGGCAAAACAACTCCTAAAATCAAGATAGATTTGCGAATACCAGCCTGACGTAGCTCAATCCCCTCATCTATATTAGACACACAAAAGCCATCGACCAAGTGCTGGATGTGGTTAGCCACAGCAACAGCACCGTGACCATAAGCATTGGCCTTAACCACAGCATAGGTCTTAACCTCATGCTCCAGATGAGCCTGTACACTTTCAATATTGGACGAGATCGCTGATAAATCAACCTTAGCAACCGTTGGCCGATGCAAACTCGATATCATATAGTCACCTTTCTATCTTCTTCCCCTTCTTATCACCAAAAGTTCTTAGTCCACCAAGACCTCTAAGATGACACTCGCCTGAACAAAGTTGCCGCTGTGCGATATAGAGACATGGGCAAGACCATCAAAAACAGGGCTCTTAATAATCGGCGCTCCCTTATCATTGGAACTAATCTCAATATCATGAAAACGCAGCTTACCAATACCAGTCCCCCAAGCCTTGGCAAAGGCCTCTTTAGCAGACCAGCGCCCCGCTAAATATTCCATGCGCCTGTGACCACTCAAAGTCTCAAAGCGCTCCAACTCGAGATCAGTCAAGACCTTACTGGCAAATGACGGATTTTTGTCATAAGCTGCTTTAATCTTGGAAATTTCCTGAAGATCAATCCCATGCCCAATAATCATAATTTCGACCAACCTCTCTATACAACTCATCCATAATAATAGCTAGACCAAGCAGCCTATTGCAAAAGTGAGCAACCAAACCTAATCCCCAAAAATAAAGGGCTGGAATGGTGATTCCAACCCTTCTTTTAATCTGGCACTATTAAAGACTACCTGATTTTTCATGTTTTGTGGCAATCATTTCTAGGCTTTGATGAATTTCACGAATGAGATTTTCTGTTTTATCCCATCCGAGACAGGGGTCAGTAATCGATTTCCCAAACACCTCTGGTGTATCCTGGCGACCATCTTCCAGATAAGATTCAATCATGAATCCACGCGCATAGCGGTCAATCTTATCATTCCAGTCCCGATTGATCAAGGTCTGGCGGACAATACGGATTTGCTCCATAAAGTTTTTCCCAGAGTTATCATGATTCGTATCAATCAAGATAAATGGATTTTCAAGCCCCATCTTTTCATACTGGGCAATCGTCTTAACCAGATCATCATAGTAATAATTTGGCTCATTTTCTCCGTGGACATTAGTCGCACCACGCAAAATAGCATGGGCCAGTGGATTACCATCTGTATCCACCTCAGCATTTTGATAGATGAAGTTTTGCTTATTTTGTGCAGCGTAGATGGCATTAAACATAATATTGAGATTGCCAGATGTTGGATTTTTCATACCTGTTGGCACATCGATACCTGAAGCGACAAAACGATGTTCCTGATCCTCAACAGAGCGAGCACCGATAGCATGATAGGACACCAAATCATCAACGAGCGGCAGATTGGACGGATACAGCATCTCATCGGCTGTCGTTAAGCCAGTCTCAGTGATCACACGATAGTGCAGATTACGAACAGCGGCAATACCGTTGATCAAGTCCGGCTCACCCTTAGCATCCGGCTGGTGAACCAAGCCCTTGTAGCCATCACCATTTGTCCGTGGTTTAGCTGTGTAAACACGCATGACAATAAAGATACGATCCCTGACCTCTTCTTGCAGAGCAGATAAACGACGTGCATACTCTAGCACCGCTTCCTCATTATCAGACGAACATGGTCCGATCACTAAAAGAGTTCGATCATCTTCCCCTCTGATAATAGCAGCCAGCTCCTTGTCGCGAGCATTTTTCTTAGCCAAGGCTTGACCTTCCAGCTTAGAGAGCTGCTTTACCTCAGCGATATCGATTGTCTTACTTTTTTGATGAATTCCCATAATAATTTTATTTCCCCAATGTTTGATAAATTTCTCGAACCAAATCTTCAGTCTTATTCCAACCAAGACAAGGATCCGTAATAGATTTTCCGTAGACCTCAGGCGAATCCTGACGGCCATCTTCTAGATAAGACTCAATCATAAAGCCACGGACGTATTGACTGATCGTCTCATTCCAATCACGATTGATCAAGGTTTGGCGAACAATGCGGATCTGCTCCATAAAGTTTTTCCCAGAATTATCGTGATTAGTATCAATCAGAATAAAGGGATTTTCCAAGGCCATTTTTTCATAGATGGCGATAGTATCCAAGAGGTCATCGTAAAAATAATTAGGATGATTCTTTCCAGTTTCATCTGAAGATCCCCGCAAAATAGCATGAGCCAATGGATTTCCAGAAGTGGTTACTTCCTGACCATTATAGAGGAAGTTTTGCTGAGCTTGAGCAGCATACATGGCATTAAACATAACCGCTAGATTGCCAGAGGTCGGATTTTTCATACCTGTTGGCACATCGATCCCAGAAGCAACAAATCGGTGCTGCTGATCCTCAACAGAGCGAGCACCAATAGCAATATAAGAAACCAAATCATCGACTAGAGACAAGTTCTCAGGATAGAGCATCTCATCTGCTGTTGTCATACCTGTCTCCGTGATCACACGATAATGCAGATTACGTACAGCCTTGATACCATTGATTAAGTTTGGCTCACCCTTGGCATCCGGCTGGTGGACCAAGCCCTTATAGCCATCACCATTAGTACGAGGCTTAGCCGTGTAGACCCGCATGACCATAAAGACACGCTCCTTGACTTCCTCTTGTAGCTTGGCCAGACGATGGGCATAGTCCAATACGGCCTCTTCATTATCCGAAGAACAAGGGCCAATGACTAAGAGCAAGCGCTCATCCTCCCCCTTGATAATAGCCTCTAATTCCTTATCCCTAGCCTGCTTAACCTTAAGGGCAGAGCCAGTCAGCTTAGAATGCTGCCGAACGTCCTCAATATCAATCTTGTCACTAACAGGTACAAATGCCATCAACCATCCTCCATTACCAATCCTCTAAAATATCACCTCTACCATGTCCGAAGATATAAAAAAGTGATATAGAATAAATTATATCACTTTCTAGCTTTATTTCAATCTGTGTTCAGAATCTTTCAGCTTATTTAAGCCGCTCCAGGACGACCATGACAGTTCTTAAATTTCTTACCAGAACCACATGGACAAGGATCATTGCGGTGAACATTGGTAAAGTCAAGATGACTATCATCCTCAGAATGCTGACTTGGACGCTGAGCCGCAATATTAGCAGCAGCAGTCGTACGTGCTTGACTCGTTGTCTTATCACGCTCTTGCTGATGAATCTGCGCCTTCATCATCAAGCGTGTCACATCAAACTCGATAGCGCCAATCATGTCATTAAACATACGGAAGCCCTCAGACTGATACTCAACGATAGGATTATTTTGTGCATAACCACGAAGACCAACTGAGTTACGAAGCTGATCGAGCGCATCGATATGATCAGTCCACTTGCTGTCGACAACACGAAGAATCAAGACTTTTTGGAACTCACGAACAGATTCCTCATCTGGCAATTTAGCCACTTGTGAGTCATAGACCTCAAGTGCACGTTCATAGAGTTCATCTTTCATTTCTTCATAGGTCATAGCGTCGAGCTCATCCATCGTAATCCCATCTTCAGGTAGAAGATTAGAATGAGCAAAGTTAAGGATTGCTTCAAGCGCTTCATCCTCATCGCTTCGACTGTGACCATCGATAGCACGATTGATGGTCCGCTTAATCATAGCCTTGATTTCAGGACCCAAATCACGATCTGAAGTGATCACATCATAACGCTCCGCATAGATGATTTCACGCTGCTCACGCATGACATCATCATATTGAAGGACTTGCTTACGGATATCGTAGTTATTCCCTTCGATACGTTTTTGTGCTGACTCAACCTGACGAGTCAATAGAGGAGACGTAATTGATTTTTCCTCATCTTCCCCTTGAAGCATTTTTTCAATAAGGAGCTTAGCACGCTCAGAAGCATAGCGACGCAAGAGATCATCTTCAAACGAAAGATAAAACTTGGACTCACCCTTATCCCCTTGACGACCAGCACGTCCACGCAGCTGATTATCAATACGGCGGCTTTCATGACGCTCCGTACCGATAACACAGAGGCCACCCAGCTCGAGCACACCCTTACCAAGCTTGATGTCAGTACCACGACCAGCCATATTGGTCGCAATAGTAACAGCACCGCGCTGACCAGCATTCATGATGATCTGCGCTTCTTTTTCGTGGTTCTTAGCATTCAAGACTTCATGAGGAATTCCCACAGCTTGAAGTTTCTTGGAAATCAAATCAGAAGTCTCAACGGCCACGGTACCAACGAGGATCGGCTGTCCTTTTTCATGACGCTCCTTGATATCCTTAATAACAGCATTAAACTTAGCATCTGCAGTTGCAAAGAGAACATCATGATGATCAATACGCTGAATAGGACGATTGGTCGGAATCGGAATCACCCGCATATTGTAGATTTCACGAAATTCCTCTTCCTCAGTCTTACCCGTACCAGTCATACCTGAGAGCTTACGATACATACGGAACATGTTTTGGTAGGTGATCGACGCTGACGTCTTGGATTCGTCCTGAATCGGAACCCCTTCCTTGGCCTCGATAGCCTGGTGAAGACCATCTGAGAAACGACGACCTTCCATAGTACGACCCGTAAACTGATCGACAATCAGAACCTCACCATTGCTGACCACATAATCCATATTAAGCGACATAATGTAGTTGGCACGCAGGGCATTATCGATATAGTGAGTCAGAGCAACATTTTCAATATCATATAAGTTATTGAGATTGAAGAATTCCTCAGCTTTATCGATCCCTGAATCCATCAAGCCGATCGTTTTAGAAGGGACATCAATCGCATAATCCACTGAGTCCAAGGTCTTCACAAATTTATCAGCTCTGGTATAGAGAGCACTGGTTTCTGAGCTGACCGGACCAGATACGATCAAGGGCGTACGAGCCTCATCGATTAAAACGGAGTCAACCTCATCGACCAAGGCATAGTTGAGCGGACGCTGAACCATATCTTCCTTGCGGACAACCATATTATCACGCAGGTAGTCAAAACCAACCTCGGCATTGGTTGAGTAGGTAATATCTGAATTGTATGCTTCCCGCTTTTCAGCTGGTGATTTCGAGGAAAGGTTGATCCCTACAGACAAGCCAAGCCAGCTGTAAAGCTCACCCATCTCAGTCGCATCCCGTGCCGTCAGATATTCATTGACCGTAATAACATGGACACCCTTACCAGAAATCGCATTGAGATAGACAGGCATGGTCGCAGTCAAGGTCTTACCTTCACCGGTACGCATCTCTGGCACATCACCATTGTGAAGAACGATTCCCCCCATGATCTGTACACGGTAAGGATACAATCCCAAAACACGCTTAGCCGCCTCACGGACAACCGCAAACGCCTCTGGGAGCATCTTATCTAAACTTTCACCATCTTCATAACGTTGTTTGAATTCATCTGTCTTGCTTTGAAGATCTGAATCCGATAATGCCTCCATCTCATCAGCATACGATTCAACCTTCTTTGCAATTTTTTCTAGTTTTCTAAGTTCGCCTCTATCATTTTCAATGATCTTGCGTATGATATTTGCCATCTTCATTCCTTTCGATAGTCACTAACAATTAATTCTATCATAAACAACCTCTTGAGACAAGAAATCTACCGACTTTACCGCCCAAAAGTAAACGCAGAAAGAGAGCCTCTAAAGCCCTAATTTCAAGGGGTCGATTAGTTCTTAGTAACATGGCTGGCAATCAGTGTCATCTGACCATCCAATCGCCAGCTAGAGACATCATTGGGAAGGATAAAGTGATCCCCCTTGGTTAAGGTATAGGTTTCTTGGTCTACCTGAAGCTGCCCTGATCCATCGATCACGCTGACCAGATAATAAGCAGCCCTTCTCTTCATCTCAACGTGACCAGAAATCTCCCATTTATGAACGGCAAAAAAGGCAGTAGACACTAAAAGCGTCACGACTAACTGATCGAATTCAAGACTTACTGGCACTGAATTATCAGGCTCTCCAAGTTTCAAGACATCAATGGATTCTTGAATATGCAAGGGACGCAGCTGCCCATTGGCATCTGGCCGATCAAAATCATAAACACGATAAGTCGTATCACTGGACTGCTGAGTTTCAAGAACCATAATTCCCTTACCAATAGCATGCATGGTTCCGCTAGGCACATAGAAAAAATCACCTGCTTTAACGGGCACCCGAGTCAGCAGATTTTCCCAGTCTCCCTTAGCAATCAACTCAGACAGTTCTTCACGACTTTTCGCCTTGTGACCATAGATAATCTCAGCACCCGGATCAGCTTTTAAAATGTACCAACACTCAGTCTTACCAAGCTCCCCTTCATGAGCCAGAGCATAACGATCATCAGGATGCACTTGAACACTGAGCCAATCATTGGCATCTAAAATCTTAGTCAGCAGTGGAAAGACAGCTGACTCTGGATAGCCAAACAAAGCCGGCTCCTCCCTATAGAGCTGATCTAATCCTACCCCTTTATAAGGACCATTAGCAATTTTTGAGACACCATTGGGGTGCCCAGAAATGGCCCAATACTCTCCCGTCGTCTGACTGGGAATACTGTAGCCAAACTCATCTCTTAAACCAGTACCACCCCAGATTTTTTCCTGCATAACAGAAGCTAAAAATAAAGGTCTTGCCATCTATCATCTCTCCTCTCTTCGTGTTGCCATTGTAACACTAAAATAAAACAACAGCCAGCATCAAATGCTGGCTGCTAATAAACATGTTTCACGTGATACAAAAGATTAAAGCCTCGTTTAAACGTAATTCACATGGCTTAGTTTAACAGCCTTAACCCTTATTTTTCAGCTACTTTTTTGGCTAATGCAAAGTTTCCTAGGGTAGCGGAGCCATTCCCCGCAACCGCTGGTGTGACAATGTATTCCTCAACATCTGGTACTGGAATATAGTCATTCAACAAAGCTCTAAACTTATCACGCACCCGCTTGAGCATATGTTCCTGGGCCATAACGCCACCGCCAAAGACAATCACCTCTGGTCGATAGAGAAGAGTAGCCTGCACCGCAGCTTGTGCAATATAATAAGCCTGAATATCCCATACTTCCGAGTGGAGATCAATCTTTTCTCCACGAATCCCTGTACGAGCTTCCAAAGATGGTCCCGCTGCTAAGCCTTCCAAGCAACCATTATGAAAAGGACAAGTGCCATGAAATTCATTAGCAACATCGCTAGGGTGCATCGCCACATAAACATGACCTGCCTCGGTATGCCCCATACCACCAACAAACTCACCACGCTGAATAGTCCCCGCACCAATCCCAGTACCAATGGTATAGTAGGCAAGGTTTTCAACACCCTGACGCACCATAACCTCACCATAGGCTGATGAGTTCACATCGGTAGTAAAGTAAAAGGGAATAGTGAATTCTTTAGAAATCAAACCAACCAAATCAACATTTGACCAATGTGGTTTTGGGGTTTTGGTAATGTAGCCATAGGTTGGTGAATTTTCATCAATATCGACCGGCCCAAAAGATCCAATAGCGATACCTGCTAAGTCATCTTCAAAACGTTTGAAAAACTCAACTGTCTTATCAATCGTTTCATAAGGGGTTGTCGTAGGAAACTGGACTTTCTCAACGATTTCAAAATTCTCATCTCCTACCGCACAGACAAACTTCGTACCACCAGCTTCCACACTTCCGTAAAGTTTCATTAGGCTTCTCCTCGTTTTTATTTTATCTTAGACATTCTTTTTAATTATAAGGAATTAACACCTATAACGCAATGGAAAATCACTAGATCTTAGACATTTACAACAAAAAACAGACCGTCTCCAAGGAAATCCGATCTGTTTAATAAATATGATCAAGATAAGGCTATTATTTCACTGAGAGCAGGTCATCTCCTGCTGCTACAGTACCTGAAGCCAGCACATCAACTCCAGCATAATCTGCTGTATTAGTGACAATCACCATAGTGGTATCATCCAATCCAGTTTCTGCAATAGCTGCCGAATCAAAGGTTCCAAGAACATCACCTTTTTTAACAGTTTGCTCAGCCTCAACCTTTGGTTCAAAGCCTTTACCATCCATAGAAACAGTATCAATACCGATATGGATCAAGATTTCTGCACCATCAGTTGATTTCAAACCAAAAGCATGACCTGTCGGAAAAGCAATTTGAACGACACCATCAAATGGTGCAACTACTTCATTACCGCTAGGTTTAACTGCGACACCATTACCCATAGCGCCAGATGAGAAAACAGGATCATTAACTTTAGCCAGATCAACTGTTTCCCCTGCAAGAGGAGCTGCAATCGTTTCAGCAGTCACTTCTTTTGCAGCAGATGCTTCTGGTTCTGCAGGAGTTTCTGCCACAGGAGCTACAGCTAAAGCTGCAGCCTCATCTTCAGCTGCTTGCGCCGCAGCCTCGGCTGCAAATACGTCAGCTGCTTTTGTCTTACCATAGTAGTAAGTAATCGCAAAGGCGATAACAAATGAAATAACTTCAGCCACTAGATAGGAAGGAATAGATTTGGCTTGGATAGAAATCAGACCAAGCACACCTGCTGACCCAAGAGATACTGCAATGACGTGGAAGAGACCAGCTACAGCGGCAGCAAGAGCTGAACCAACAAGGGCACAGAAGAATGGGAAACGATATTTAAGGTTTACCCCGAAGACGGCAGGCTCAGTGATACCAAGAAGGGCAGAAATACCAGCCGAACTTGAGAGCCCCTTTGTCTTAGAATTTTTTGTCAAAGCAAAGACCGCAAAGGCTGCAGCAGCTTGAGCCATATTAGCCATGGAAGCTACAACGAAGATAAAGTCACCCGAGCCCTGACCGTCTTTCCAAGAATTCAAAAGAATAGTCTCGAAAGCAGGGAAAGATTGGTGAAGACCCGTCACAACGATTGGAGTGTAGAAGGCACCAAAGATCCCCATACCGATAAATCCAAGCGTATCATACAGCCATACCAAACCATTAGCCACCCAGCCAGAAACTTCACCAAAGACTGGACCAATAACTGCAAAGGTCAAGAAACCTGTGATAATCATGGTCAAAAGCGGTGTAAAAGTAAAGTCAACTGCAGAATGAAGGTGCTTATGGAACCATTTTTCAATGACACACATGAGCCATACAGCAATAATAGCTGGGATGACTTGCGAAGTGTATTGATGAGCTTCTAGGTTCCAACCAAAGAAGTTCCAGTCAAGAGAGAAACCAGCCGCTTTAGCAACAACCTCATTCAACTCTTGTGAGCTCATCATCAATCCTAGAGCAGCCCCTAAGTATTGATTACCGCCAAAACGCTTGGCCGTAGAGATACCTAGAAGAACAGGCATGTAGATGAAGGGGGCATCTGATAATACCGTCAATAATTGAGTAATACCAGAGATCTGTGGAAATTGCTCAACAAGTGACTTAGGACCAAACAAGTCCGGAGACTTGAAGATGTTATTTAAAGCCATCAACAAACCACCAGCAACAAGGGCTGGAATGATTGGAACAAAGATTTCAGACAGCATTTTGATAAAGGCCATGACAGGATTTGTCTTCTGTCCCTTAGCAGCTATCTGCTTAACTTCTTCCGTCGAAACTTCTTTCAAACCTGTTTGCTTGATCAGCTCCGCGTACACATGATTAACATCACCAGCACCAATGATAACTTGATACTGGCCATCCATCTTAAAAGTCCCTTTTACATCGGGATTGTTGTCGAGTGCTTCTTGATCGACTTTAGTATCATCTTTTAAAACGAGACGAAGACGAGTCGCACAGTGGGCACCTGCTACTAGATTATCTTTGCCGACAGCTTTGACAACGTCGGCAGCAACTTTAGCATAATCCATAGTCACTACTCCTTTATTTTTAGCATCTCAATTATGAAAACGCTTTTTTATATCACTAATTTATCACAGCCCCCAGAATATGTCAACCGCTTTACATATTTTTATTTTGAAATGACTGCTCCACCTTGATTTTTTCTATGAAAACCTTTACTATGTTAAGAAAGTGACACCGCTTGACAGGAATCTGCTAAACCTGCTGACACCTAGCCAAGCCACTACTATAAACAGCCCCTTTCACTTCTTATATATTTGGAGGACATCCTATGAATTTACCAACTGAAATTCGCTATAAGCCATATGCAGACTGGACTGATCAGGAGCGTGATACTATTGCAGCCAATGTTGCTAAATCCCCTTGGAGAGCAAGTTATCATATCGAGCCCGACACAGGTCTGCTCAATGATCCTAACGGCTTTTCTTATTTCAACCATAAGTTTCAACTCTTCTATCAAAACTGGCCATTTGGTGCCGCTCACGGCTTAAAACAATGGGTTCACACCGAATCAGAAGACCTGGTGCATTTTAAAAAAACAGGAGCAACACTTCAACCTGACAGCAAAAATGATAGCCACGGCGCTTATTCGGGCTCTGCTTACCCTATCGATGATAAGTTATTTATCTTCTATACTGGAAACGTCCGCGATGAAAATTGGGTTCGTGATCCCCTACAAGTCGGAGCTTGGATGGATAAAAAAGGGCATATTGAAAAATTTAAAAATGTCCTAATCCAACAGCCAGCTGACGTTACTGAACACTTCCGTGATCCACAGATTTTCAACTATAAGGGACAATACTATGCCATTGTAGGAGCTCAAAGCCTTGATAAAAAAGGCTTTATCAAGCTCTACAAAGCTATCAACAACAAAGTTACTGACTGGCAAGAGGTCGGAAATTTAGATTTTGGAGGTACCGGTTCTGAATACATGATCGAATGCCCCAACCTAGTCTTTGTCGGTGACAATCCTGTCCTGCTCTATAGCCCTCAGGGATTAGCTAAGGATGAGCTAACTTATGATAATATCTATCCCAACACTTATAAGATCTGTCAATCGTTTGACACAAAAAGCCCTGCTCTAGTCGGTGCTTCTGAAATTTTTAATCTCGACTTCGGCTTTGAAGCCTATGCAACTCAAGCCTTCAATACACCAGATGGCCGCGCTTTAAGCGTTAGCTGGATTGGCTTACCTGATGTAGATTATCCGACAGATCAATATGACTACCAAGGGGCTATGAGTCTAGTTAAGGAGCTGACTATCAAAAATGGTAAGCTCTATCAATACCCTGTTTCAGCCATCACTAGCCTGCGTGCGTCCGAACAGGCCTTTACCCCTATGAAAGAGACCTCTAACACCTACGAGCTCGAACTCAATCTCGAAAGCAGTCAAACAACCGAACTTCTCCTCTTTGCAGATAATAAGGGCAATGGTCTCAGACTCAATATTGATAACACAGCTGGTAAGATAGTCCTTGACCGCTCCAAAGCTGGTGTCCAGTATGCTCAAGCCTTTGGAACAAGTCGTGAGTGTGCTATTGATAAGGCTGAAACTGTGACCATCTTCGTCGATAATTCGATCATTGAGATCTTTTTCAATAAGGGAGAAAAAGTCTTTACCAGTCGTGTTTTTCCTGAGGAAGGACAAACTGGCATCCAAATCCTACAAGGCAACCCTACAGGTACTTACTACGAATTAAAGGCATAAACTATGGTAGCTAAATTAACTGATGTGGCTGCACTAGCTGGTGTAAGCCCAACAACCGTATCACGCGTTATCAATAACAAGGGCTATCTATCTGAAAAGACTAAGGCAAAAGTTCACAAGGCTATGAGAGAACTCGGCTATAAGCCAAACAGCCTAGCTAGAGGACTGCAAGGCAAGTCTTCCAAATTGATCGGCCTGATTTTTCCAACCATCAGCAATGTATTTTATGCAGAGATGATCGAACACCTGGAATCCCTGCTCTTTCATCATGGCTATAAGGTTATTATCTGCAACAGCCAAAATGAATCCGAAAAAGAAAGGGAGTATCTAGAAATGCTGGCGGCCAATCAGGTCGACGGTATCATCTCCTCCAGTCACAATCTAGATATTGTGGATTATCAGCGTGTCGAAGCACCCATTGTCGCTTTTGACCGCAATCTCGCCCCCAATATTCCTGTCGTCTCCTCTGATAATTTTGAAGGAGGTCGAATGGCAGCAAGAACTCTAGAGCGAATCGGCTGTCAGACCATTGTCATGTTCACAGGTAACGATAACTCTAACTCCACCACAGGCTTGCGTCGTCAGGGCTTCAATGCTGTCCTCCCCCATGCCAAAGTTTTCAATATCTCTAGTGATTACTCTGCTATCCGCAAGGAGATGGAAATCAAGGATATTCTCAGTCGAGAAAAACCAGATGGTCTCTTTACCTCTGATGATATGACAGCCATACTGACCATGAAAATCGCTAACGATCTTGGCATTCGCATTCCCCAAGATATGAAGCTCATCGGCTATGATGGTACCCAATTTGTCGAAAACTATTTTCCTCAGCTTTCAACCATCAAGCAACCCATGCGGGAAATTGCTGAGCTCCTCGTAGAGGTTCTCCTATCCAAGATCAATAACCGTCCCGTTCAAAAGAATTACACCCTCCCCATCAGTTTAACAACAGGAAAATCACTATAGTGTCTTTTCACCATAAAAAAGAGGCTGAGAACGTTTGTCTCAGCCCCTTTTTTACACCATTTCATATCAATACATCAATACACTAGCAGATACTTAGTCTTCACGAACAAATTTAGTCAAAATCCCATTGACAAACTTTGCGGATTGACTATCTGAATAAGATTTAGCCAACTCGATGATCTCATTGAGGGCCACACGATCTGGTGTTTCATCATAATACTTGATCTCATAAAGTCCTAAGCGAAGAAGACTGCGATCAATCAGGGTCAAGCGATCTAAAGTCCAACCTGACTTCAAATGCTCAATAATCAGACGATCAATCTCTGCTTGCTCATCTGTCATCCCTTTAACGAGATTGAGCAAAAAAGCCGGAATGTCTATAGCTTCTTCCTCTGCCAACTCTTTATCATAACTGTAAGCGAAATTAGCAGCATCCTGCACATCTGCTTGACCAAACTCCAGACTAAAAATCGCCTGAAGGGCACGCTCACGCAACTGTCTCCTAGAATCAGTCATCTAAAAAGTCCTCATCAAAGAGTGCGCTTAAATCTGGTTTTGGCGTCTTTTCTGGAACAATCCCCACAACATGAACATTGACATCCGTAATCTCGACTTCAGCCATGTCCTTAACTGCTGATTTAACAGCACGCTGCACCTCGATAGATACGGCAGGAACATTGACACCATATTGGAGCTGCAAATAAATATCAGCTGTCACCTTATCGTCCTCATCCGTTGTCAAATAGACACCACGACGCAAGGTTGACTTGCTAATATTATCAGTCACAGCCTTATTGACCAGTGAGTAGACACCATCGACCTTAGTTGCTGCAATACCTGTAATAACCTCAAGTACACGAGGCGCAATAACAATCTCTCCAATTGCTTCTGCCATAAGTCTATCCTTTCTAAAATTCACTAGGAATATATAAATACTAGCTTAGGCACGTGAAACGTAAGTACCTTCTGCTGTGTTAATGACCAATTTTTGTCCAGCTTCGATAAAATCAGGAACGTTTACCACAAGACCTGTTTCCATGGTAGCTGGTTTCCCTGAACCAGTCACCGTAGCACCCTTGATGGATGGCTGTGTTTCAGCAACAGTCAACTCAACCGTCGTCGGAACAGTAACCCCGATCACTTCGCTTCCGTAAAATTGGATCTTCACTTCGGAATTTTCAAGCATATAGAGCAATTCATTTTCAACATTGGCTGTTGGAATTTCGTATTGCTCATAATTTTCAGTATCCATAAAATAAGCAGTATCATCCATCTGATACAAGTATTGAGCCGGACGCGTTTCAATAATAGCCTGCTCAAATTTTTCTTCTGGACGATAAGTCGTATCAAATGTAGAGCCAGAACGAACATCACGCAATTTCATGCGCATAACTGTGTTTCCTTTACCAGGTTTGTGGTGACTAGCTTCCAAAACCTTGATCAATTTGCCATCAGCTGTTTCAAACGTCATACCAGCTCGGAGCTTACTTGCTTCAATCATGTGTCTCTACCTCTTTAGTTAATAATTAAATTCTCTTCATTCTATCATATTCACCTTTTTTTCTCAAATATTAACCAATTAAGTACCACCAACATCCCTTGGTATGACTCTCTCGGCAAGGCTAACACAATTAATTTTTTCCAAAAAAAAATTCAAATAACCTTATTCATTTAAGCTTCATTTTTCTCACCTATACTAGCCACCATAGATAAGCAGCTTAAGCAAACTTATCTATGAGTCAAATGGCTCCCTAATATAAAGGAAAAGAGGTACCTACAATGACAAAACATACCAATCATAATCGTGGCATTTATCGCAAACACAAGGCTTATGGCTTAGTCGGAGGACTGCTACTATCCGGTCTCTTCCTCACATCAATATCAACTGTTCAAGCAGACGAGACCACCGCTCCAAGTACACAAACAGCAGATAGCGCAGCAGCTAGCTCAGAAGTCACTCAAGCAACGACTAGCTCAGCAGAAAGCCAATCTAATCTGACTGACACAGCTAGTAGTCAAGAACAAACGACTAATCAAGAGACTTCCTCAGAGAGTGGTCAATCTACTAGTCAAAACACTCAAAACAGCCAAACAAGTCTAGACGAGGCTGCCACTCAAACTACAGAGACACAAGACACACAAGCGTCAGAAACCACTGAGAGCTTAGACAAGACAGCTATCATTATTGACCTGTCACAAGCTAGCAGTCAGGATAGTTATACGGTCGATGACACTAGCAATACTATCACTCTAACAGACAACACCTCCCACTATACCCTAACAGGTAGCACGGACTATCAAGTAGTCGCAGCAGATGGTGTCGAACTAACGCTAGAGAATGCTCAACTCACTAATGGTCTCTCAGGTCTAGGAGACCTGACAGTGACAGTTGCCAGCGATAGTAGTATCCTAAGTTCATCTGTAGCTTTATCAGCTCAAGAAGCCTTATATGTGACAGGGAAAGGAAAACTGACGCTAAATAGTAGTGACGATGCCATTCAAGCCAACACTTTCACCTTAGATTCTGCCACACTTGATATGACTTCTAATGGCGATGGTATTCAAACAGAGGATGATGTCATCATCAATTCAGGTAATCTAACAATAACATCTGATGGGGCAGGTATCTGGGCTCTTTCAGAAACAGATCCTGAAGCTGCTAATGTAACCATCAATGATGGCAACATTACCATCACTTCTTCTACCAATGAAGACACGGCTGGTATCAAGTCTGGAAACACCTTGACCATCAACGATGGATCAATCACAGTCTCTCAATCTTACGAAGCTCTAGTAGGCTCTGATATTATCATCAATGGCGGAAAAAACAACTTATCTGCCTCTGATGATGGTATGGTAGCTAAGGATCCCTTTTCCGGGACTGAAAATGCTGCAGAAACAGTCTCCATGACGATTAACGGTGGGGAAACCAGTATCATTGCTGATGGAGATGGAGTAGATTCAAATGGTAACTTAACCATTACCGGCGGTAGTCTTAAAGCTCAATCTACATCAGCTGACAATGCTGCCATGGACTACGATGGTACAGGTATAACTAATGGCGGAACAACCTGGGCAATCGGCCAAGCCGGTATGGCCCAAGCTTTCTCAGCAGGATCCAGTCAAGCCTATATTATGACTAATATCTCAGGTACAGCTGGCGAAACGATTACGGTGAGCGATGACAGTGGCAATATCATAGCAAGCACAACAGCTGATGTCGCTTTTAGTAACATTGTTCTCTCAACTGAAACGATCCTGTCAGGTAGCACCTATACTATTTCTACTAGTGGTGGGAATACAGCTAGTGCAACTGCAACAACTGAAACTAGTCCCTCTAATCAGCCACCAGGCGGACTAAACGGTCAGACAATGCCGAGCCTGCCAGAAGGACAAACAACAGACACCTCTATCACAGCTGGAACTGACCAAACATCAACAAGCCTTCTAACTAGTCTAAAAACGCCAGAAGGATTTTCCAACCAGAGTACAAAACCAACAAGTACCGCTACTAACGCTCAAAAAGCTGATAGCTCTCTAAATACGACGGTCATTCTTATGTCTATGAGACCTACCAGCTTCTCCCCTCAAAACACCATGAGTCAAAGCGTAAGCACAAAGACAAGTCCCTTATCTCTTCTACCTAACTACCGAAGGAATCAAGAGAAAGAACCTTTCTCTTTCTACTCCATCGCTCCTGATCCTACCACCAAGTATCAGTCAAGAAGAAATACCAGCCGACCTGTTTCCCTTGACAGCTTATCCAAGGATGCAAGGATTAGCCCCCTGACAAGAAGAGCCCATAAATAAGATTTAGGTGAGTGAGACAGATTTCAAAACCCATCTGCAAATAGGTCACACTGCCATTAAGAAATAAACGAGGTTTGAGACCTAAGTCTCAAACCTCGTTGTATGATCAAACAAAAAATCTGGTACCCATAGGATTTACTTTGTCCCGTCATTATCTTCTCCATCCTGCCCCAAACTAACTTTAGGAACCTGATGTTGAACCAAGGTGACACGCTTTTGCTCCATCAGCTGAATCGCCAGTTGATTGGGGCGATAATTGGATTTATAGGTGATCTTAGTGACACCTGCTTGAAGGAGGGCCTTTGTGCAGTTGATACAAGGAAAATGCGTCACATAAATCTCCGTTTCCTTGGTCGAGATCCCTTCCTTAGCGCACTGGATCAAAGCATTCATCTCAGCATGAACAGTCCGTATACAATGACCACCCTCCATATAGTGGCCCACTTCATTGCAGTTATCTGCATCTGAAACCCCACCATTATAACCAGTCGCTATAATGCGCTTATCCTTAACCAAGACGGCACCTACAAAGGCACGATCACAAGTTGATCGCTTAGAAATCAATTCTGCATTGGCCATAAAATAATCCTGCCAAGATAACCGCTCTACCATATCTATCCTCCTTTATCTGACTGACTTTAGATTAGTATACCATCCATGACTCCTTGGCGTCCACAGCTAGTCCCATATACTATTGACAAAATTCCTATTTCTTTATATGATTAGGTTTCAAACCTTCAGTTTTTATAAAGGAGTTCAAAATGACACAAGAAACATTCCCACAAGATAACCAACAGGGACAAGAGCAACCACTACCTCAACAGGCCTACCAACAGCCACAATATCAGGAAACCCCTACCCAAAATCCTTATGCCGGCAATCAACCCTATCAAACACAAGTTTTTCCAAACCAGCAACAACAAACTATGCCTAACCAGCCTCAAGAAGCTCCTTATCAACAAGCTCCTCTCCAAAATCCATCACAGGCGACTCCTTATCCAGAATACCAACAGCCTAACTTTACTCAAGCCCCTTATCCCGGCTATTACCCTCAGCCTAAATCTACGGCACCATTAGTACTCGGAATTATCTCTATTATACTCAGTCTCACTTTTTATTTGGGAATTTTCGGGTTTATTTTAGCGCTGATTGGTCTTATCATATCTATCACAAATCATAACAAGCCTTACAGCTACAAGAACGAGATTATTATTAACTCCATCGGACTGGCTATGCCATTTATTTGGATAATTATTGTAATCATAGTAGGAATTATCGCAGCTGCAAGTGCAGCCTAACCCTAGGTTCAACAGAAGTCAGAAAAACTGTAGCTAATACAAAAGAGGGTGGAAGAAAAATCATGATTTTTCTTCCACCCTCTTTTGTTTAGCCTAGTTTTGATTTCAAATAGTGTCCTGTATAGCTATCTGAATTAGCTGCTACCTCTTCTGGAGTTCCAGTCGCAACAATACGACCACCTCCAACACCACCCTCTGGTCCTAGATCGATCAAGTGATCCGCCGTTTTGATGACATCCAGATTATGCTCGATAACGAGCACCGTATTTCCTTCGTCGACAAAACGTTCCAAGACCTTGAGCAAACGGGCAATATCATCGGTATGCAGACCTGTCGTTGGCTCATCCAAAATGTAGAAGGACTTACCAGTTGAGCGTTTGTGGAGCTCACTAGCCAGCTTCATACGCTGAGCTTCCCCACCTGACAGGGTAGTAGCTGGCTGACCCAATGTCACATAACCCAGTCCGACATCCTTGATGGTTTGAAGTTTGCGGGCAATCTTTGGAATTGGCGCAAAGAAATCCACGGCATCATTAACAGTCATATCAAGGATTTCTGCAATGTTTTTTTCCTTGTAGTGGACTTCTAAAGTCTCACTGTTGTAGCGTGTACCGTGACAGACTTCACATGGAACATAGACATCTGGCAGAAAGTGCATCTCGATCTTGATAATGCCATCACCTGAGCAGGCCTCACAGCGTCCACCCTTGACATTGAAGCTAAAGCGGCCCTTCTTGTAACCACGGATCTTGGCTTCATTAGTCTTGGCAAAGAGATCACGAATATCATCAAAAACCCCTGTATAGGTCGCTGGATTGGAACGGGGTGTCCGACCGATTGGACTCTGGTCAATATCAATCAAACGCTCAATATGCTCAATCCCTTCAATGCCCTTGTGCTTGCCGGGTTTTTCCGAATTGCGGTTCAATTTTTGCGCTATAGATTTCTTGAGAATACTATTGATCAAGGTAGACTTCCCAGAACCGGATACACCTGTCACCGCAATAAATTTCCCAAGTGGAAACTTAACATCGATATTTTGAAGATTATTCTCAGCTGCCCCCTTGACCTCAATAAAACGACCGTTCCCCTTTCGCCTTTCAACGGGAACAGGAATATCTTTCTTCCCAGATAGGTACTGTCCAGTAATGGACTTTTTATTTTTGGCAACTTGGTCTGGGCGACCAGAAGCAACGATTTCTCCACCGAATTGACCGGCACCTGGTCCGACATCGATCAGCCAATCCGCCTCACGCATAGTGTCCTCATCATGTTCGACGACAATTAGGGTATTGCCTAAATCACGCATCTTCTTGAGACTGGCAATCAAGCGGTCATTATCACGCTGGTGAAGGCCAATAGAGGGCTCATCCAAGACGTAGAGGACAC
Organism: Streptococcus sp. ALY_208; assembly: GCF_058314295.1. Classification (NCBI taxonomy): domain Bacteria; kingdom Bacillati; phylum Bacillota; class Bacilli; order Lactobacillales; family Streptococcaceae; genus Streptococcus; species Streptococcus sp. ALY_208. The sequence continues at coordinate 23,003 of NZ_JBZFUI010000007.1, forward strand.
CGCTCAGATTAGAACCAATTTGAGTGGCTAAGCGAATGCGTTGACTTTCACCACCAGACAAGGTCCCAGCTGCCCGGGACAGATTCAGATAGTTTAGTCCCACATTATTTAAAAAGCTCAAGCGATCCTTGATTTCCTTCAAGATGGGAGCCGCAATCGTCTTTTGATTATCCGTCAGAACCAAGTCTTCTAAGTGAGCTAGATGATCCTGGATAGAGAGATCAGAAATCTGACCAATATGAAGACCAGCCTCACCACCTAGCTTGACTGATAGTGCAGCATCGTTGAGACGGTAGCCCTGACAGGTCGTACAGGTCAGCTCGTTCATATAGCCCCGCATGACATTGCGGGTAAAGTCACTGTTAGTTTCATGATAGCGACGGTTGACATTATTAACCACGCCTTCAAAAGGAATGTAAATATCACGCACCCCACCAAAATCATTGACATAGTGGAAATGGAATTCTTTATCATCAGAACCATAGAGAATCAGATCCTGATCCTCTTTCGAGAGCTCTTCAAAGGGGGTATCCATATCAACCCCGAAAGCTTCCATGGCCTGCTCCAGCATGGCTGGGTAATAGTTAGAAGAAATGGGATTCCAAGGAGCTAAGGCACCTTCCCGCAGAGTCAAACTAGGATCTGGAATGAGGAGATCCATATCCACCACCAGCTTCATCCCCAAACCATCACAAGTCGGGCAGGAGCCAAAGGGGGCGTTGAATGAAAAGAGACGGGGCTCCAGTTCAGGGACTGTAAAGCCACAAACTGGGCAAGAATAATGCTCCGAAAAGAGCAAATCATTGCCATCCATAGTGTCGATGATGACATAGCCATCCGCAATCCGAAGGGCTGCTTCGACAGAATCAAAGAGACGGCTGCGAATGCCCTCCTTATTGACCAGACGGTCAATAACTACCTCGATATTATGCATCTTGGACTTGGACAGCTCAGGTACCTCAGTCACATCATAGACCTCACCATCCACACGCACACGCACATAACCTTCTTTTTGGATTTTTTCAAAAAGGGTCTTGTGCTGGCCTTTCTTACGACGGATAACCGGTGCTAGAATCTGCATACGGGTGCGTTCCGGCAGATCCAGTACCTGATCAACGATCTGCTCAACCGAACTGGCAGAAATTTCTCCATGACCATTTGGACAGTAAGGTACCCCTACACGCGCATAGAGTAGACGCAGGTAATCATTGATTTCCGTTGCCGTACCAACTGTTGAACGCGGGTTCTTACTGGTCGTCTTTTGGTCGATGGAAATAGCTGGACTGAGACCGTCTATGCTATCTACATCAGGCTTTTCCATATTACCCAAAAACTGACGGGCATAAGCAGACAAACTCTCCACATAGCGCCGCTGACCTTCTGCGTAAATAGTATCAAAAGCCAGACTGGATTTACCAGATCCAGACAAACCAGTCACTACCACCAGCTTATCCCGTGGAATTTCTACATCTACATCTTTCAAATTATGGGCACGTGCCCCATGAATCACTAACTTATCTTGCATAACTAAGATACCACTGACACACTCGAACTAAGAGCTAAAGCTCTTGTTCTCCTACGAGAATTTCTATTGAAATTCTCTGTGTCACTGACTAATCCTAAACTTTCAGTATTATCAACTGAAAGTTTAGGAGGTCGCCAATCCCGCAGGCGGGTTCAATTCCTTTCTAACTGGCAAACTCAATCTAAGTACTAAAGTACTTGATTTCCTACACAAGTCTCTATGGAGACTTGCTATGCCACTTACTAGTTTCGATTCGCCAGTATTATCGACTGGCTTTTCGAAACATCGTAACTGGAGAGCTGTACAAACCAGTAACAACTAATGATCAGTATCGCAGTAATTTTACTGCTAACTTACTCAATCTAAGTACTAAAGCACTTGATTTCCTACACAAGTCTCTATGGAGACTTGCTATGCCACTTACTAGTTTCGATTCGCCAGTATTATCGACTGGCTCTTCGAAACATCGTAACTGGAGAGCTGTACAAACCAGTAACAACTAATGATTAGTATCGCAGTAATTTTACTGCTAACTTACTCAATTTAAGTGCTAAAGCTCTTACACTTCTAGCTAATCTCTACATTGCGATGCCCCCTGTGTTCATCCGTCTAAACCTTAGAAGGTCTACAACACCTCTATTATAGCAGATTCTGGCCTTTCGCTAGCTATTTGACTACCAAAAAAGCGCTGATGACCAACGCTTTCAAGACTGACATCAGTAAACCGTGAGAAAATCACGGTTTTGATTTTCTTCGCTCTCCCATTTTAATGCTCAGGTAGAAATCCTCCACTGGAGCATTTCAATCCCACCTCCGCACAGTTGATTAAGCTCTAAACATCCAGTGGATGTTTAGAGACTATCACTTGCACAGCAAGGGATAAGGACCGCCAATCAACCACTGCACAAATCTAATAAATCCAATAATGCTAACAAGTCTGGACTTTTTATACGTAATCTTCAAAGATTACAATGTTTTGTGGGTGAGAGCGAAGCCATCATCGCAGTTGGTTCCAGACTCTTTTTTATCTTGTATTTTCATGCCGAATGCAGGGCTCGAACCTGTGACCTACGCGTTACGAGTGCGTTGCTCTACCAACTGAGCTAATTCGGCTTACATCAGTATTTTACGCTTTCTTCTCGATTTGTCAAATCAAGTAGCACTTAAAAAATCTCCTAGCCTACCTCAGATAACTATGAGTATAAACTGACACCTAATATCAAAAAAGACTGGGTGCAAACACCCAATCTCCTATATGTTATCACCTTGCTTATGCAAGAAAATTACCTGATCCCACCGCTACTTCTGATCATTCAAGATACGATTGAGTGCCTGATAGACGTTATTATGCTGATGGGGAACACAGTCTTGAACCCAATTCCACCAAAAATAACCCCCAACATAATGCTCTGTATAAACCGGCTGCTGATAATAGTGACGCATCATAGCTATTTTACTAGCTCTAGTCGCTGATGGAGCAGTATTGCCACATTCCCCCATGCCGACCTTGGACTGGGCAAACTGTGCTTGAAATCGTTTGAAAACATGCGCCCAATCTGGCTGGTAGCCACCATTATCATCCTCATAGTAAGAGATGAAACTAAAATCTAGCCCTTGTCTCATCTTCTGTGGGACATGGCGATCTATCCAGGCCAACATATCATGATCCTTAGGATTCTCATAATAAAAGGTCACTGCAGTCTCTTGATCAGCCTCTTCAACAAGATCATAAGCGGCTTGGACTTTATCAACAATCAACTCTGGATCTTGCTTGATCCAATCAGTTCCATTAATCTCATTACCAACTTCCCAAATCTTTGTATAGTCTTTCAGATATTTTAAGGACTCCCGAAAGCGCTGGCGGTAGGAAGCAGGATCAGGATAAGCATTCATATCATAAGAATCCACAGGCTGCGCCATAATATCTGCTACCGGTGCGATCTTTTTAAAAAGAGAGACATAAGACCTTGGACTTTTTTCCTTAGACATCACAATACGCACAGTCGGCCTCACCGGCATATCTTTCAACGCCTGAACAATAGCATCAGTAGTGACCTCACCTTCCCAAGTATCATCAATCGTAACACCGTAGATAGGTTGCTCACTGCTCTTAGTCACAGACGAAAAAGATAACAATAAGGCTCCTAATACAAGCAGCAAGATAAGACCAACAGCTAGTACACCAGATCGTCGCCACTTCATAAAGCTCATTCTGCCCCCCTCTCATAATGAACATCAGATGCTCAAGAAAAATCATTATCATTCTAACAAAAATCATTAAAACCGTTGCCTAAAAAAAGCTAAACAAACCTAAAAAGCTTCAATGATCAAGAAAAAATTGATTTAAAACTGTTATGCTTAAACTTCACAAAGCACAAAACTATATTAGAAATAGAATAAACGCTATTCATCATACTTCGTACTCATTAAAAGAGGAGCCTTGTCACTTGTATAACAACAAACAGAATCAAAGCCAAACGAAAAGGACTTAGTCCTGTCCAATACAGAACTAAATCCTTTCAACAATTTCTTATCCAACTTTTTAGAATCAATACAAAAATTCTAAACCCTTTGAGTATTAGAACATCTTGCATTAATCAGCTATTGGGATCATCCAAACTGCGGCCATGCAGGCCTTTTTGGCGTTGAATTTGGCGAAGTTTTTCCGGAGTCACGTCATTGCCTTCTTCATCCACCAATTTAATCCCTTCAATATGGTGACGCAGATTGCGACGATAACCTTCGATGTATTCCTTACGCAATTCAGCCTGCTCCACCTTTTCTTGGCCAGTTAGGCCTTGCGTTTTTTTCTTCAAGGCAAGCTCATTGATTCGAGCAATTTTCTTAGGATCCAATATCATCACCTCCTTATTTTATTTCGTATTAGGAGAATTTTGCTAACACCTATTTCGTTATCAACCGGTTAAAAGCTGCGACTTGACTGGCTTTATCAGCCAAGGCTGAGAGAATAGCCAAACGATTATTTTTTACTGCTTGGTCGTCTGCCATGACCATGGTATTGTCAAAAAAGGCATCGATGACTGGACTGAGGGCAAAGAGTTGTTCAATATTTGCACTTGCATCCTTACCCAACTCAAGCTCAGCAACAGCTTGAGCCAAGGCTTTTTCCTGGTCATTTTCAAAGAGCTTAGCATCTATAGCAACACTCCTATCAGCTTTTTCAGCCAAGTTAAAGACACGAGACAAACTTTCAACCGCTGGTTTGTAGCTGTCTTTTTGTGATGCTTCTACAAGGGCATCCGCTGCAGCTAACATGTCTGATACAACAAAAGTAGAGCCAGCGAGGACCGCTTCCTTGATGTCTTTTGGTATCTTGCCCATCATCTTATCTACACGGGCACGGATGAAATCAAGGACTTCAGCTTTATTATCGTAAGTCAAGCTATCAAAGGTAAGGCCATAGAGGTTGTCCACCAACTCATCCATCGCAATGGTCCAACCAAAAGCATCTAAGATGCGAACAATCCCTTGTGTCGCACGACGCAGAGCGTAAGGGTCATTAGAACCGCTTGGGATAAGACCGACCGAGAAGAAGCTAAGCAGGGTATCCAATTTATCAGCCAGAGCCAAAACAGCACCGACCTTGGTCTCTGGAAGCTCACCATCAGCCGAATCAGGCAGATAATGCTCACGGATAGCTGTCGCAACAGCCGCTTCTTCGCCTGCAAGAAGAGCGTACTTTTCACCCATAATGCCTTGCAGCTCATCGAACTCACCGACCATACCAGTCAAGAGATCAAACTTATAGATAGCAGCTGCACGCGAAACCGCTGCCGCCTCATCCGATGATAAATCTGCCATCACGCTGAGGTAGTCCGCAATAACACCTGCACGGGCCATGTGTTCAGCCAGAGAACCGATCTTTTCGTGGAAGGTCACCTGAGATAGCTTAGCCACAAGATCTTCAATCCGAAGTTTTTGATCCTCATGCCAGAAGAATTCCCCATCTTCAAGGCGTGCCACCAACACTTTTTCATTCCCTTTGATGACGTTTTCTAGAGCGACATCATTACCATTACGCACCGAGATAAAGTTAGGTCTGAGCTTGCCTTCTTGATCACGGACAACGAAGTAGCGTTGATGACTCTTCATGGAAGTTACAAGGACTTCTTCTGGAATCTCCAAATATTTCTCATCAAAACTCCCCATGAAGGCAGTCGGATATTCAACCAAGTTAAGGACTTCATTGAGAAGGTCTGGATCGATATCAACTTGGACATTTTCCTTAGCTTCAATAGCCTTGATCTGTTCCACAATCATGCGCTCACGCTCAAGGCTGTCTGCAATGACAAACTGTTTGCGGAGATCTTCCTCATAAGAATCCGCTGTTGTAATCTCAGTTTCTTGACCCAAGAAACGATGCCCACGACTGATACGACCTGATGTAATATCGAGGAAATTCATATCAAGAGCCTTGTCATCTAAAAGTACGGTCAAGGTGTGCACAGGACGAATGTACTCAAAGGTATTCTTAGCCCAGTGCATACTAACTGGAAAGGCAAGACTGTTAAGCACTTCCGGGATACCTGCTAAAACGTCTTCAGCAGGTTTGCCAGCTTCGTTTTTAGTCACATAGACATACTCAACACCTTTAACTTCCTCAAAGCGGATATCATCAGTGGTCAAGCCTTTACCACGCACAAATCCCTGAGCCGCCTTGGTAAAGTTGCCATCGCTATCTAGGGCAATTTTTTTAGCAGGACCTTTGAAATCTTCTGAAAGATCCGTTTGAGCATCAGCTAGTCCCATGACACGCACAGCCAAACGACGAGGGGTTGAAAAAGTCTGGATAGCTTCGTATGACAGACGATTTTCTGCCAAAAAAGCCGCCATTTTTTCACCTAATTGTTTTTCACTTGGGGTTACCACATAGGCTGGAAGTTCTTCCAGACCGAGTTCTACTAATAAATTTTTTGTCATATTTTTTCTCCGAATGTTCCTTTCTTTGACATCTTTCTTAGTGGTGAGGTAGCAAGCGACCACCTTCGAACGATAGATACAAGCTATCGCTTGTTCTATTTCCAACCTCAAATAGTCTAATAGACTACTTGAGCATTGCTAATCGTAGAGCCTAAGGTCTCGCCGATTCCCTTGTACGATAAATCGCACTGCCACCACGGAGAAAGATATCCTTTGGAGGTCACTACGTTCGCTTTTTAAATGCCTAACTTGAACTACTCTGCGTCTTCTGCTAATAACTTAACTCGTGTTTCTTGGTCCAAAAGTGGGTAACCCAATTTTTTACGCTCAGCGACAAAAGTCTTAGCGACAAGGCGGGCAAGATTACGGATACGGGCGATATAGCCAGCACGCTCGGTAACAGAGACAGCACCACGCGCATCCAGCAAGTTGAAGGTATGAGAGCATTTGAGAACGTAATCGTAGGCTGGGTGAACCAAACCTTCTTCCAAAGCTCGACCGGCTTCCTTTTCAAACTTGTCAAAGTTTTCAAGGAGCATATCTTGATCTGAGATTTCAAAGCTATATTTAGAATGCTCGTACTCAGGCTGTTTGAAGATTTCACCGTACTTAACACCCGGTGCCCACTCAATATCGTAAACAGAATCAACCTCTTGAATATAAGAAGCCAAGCGTTCCAAACCGTAGGTGACTTCAGCCGTTACTGGGCTTGTCGCCAAGCCACCAACTTGTTGGAAATACGTAAACTGAGTGATTTCCATACCGTCCAGCCAAACTTCCCAGCCAAGTCCAGCAGAACCCGTGGACGGATTTTCCCAGTTATCTTCGACAAAACGAATATCGTGTTCTAAGGGATCGATACCTAACTTTTCCAAAGATTCAAGGTAAAGCTCTTGGATATTGCTTGGTGAAGGTTTCATGACCACTTGGAATTGATGGTGCTGGTAGAGACGGTTGGGATTTTCACCGTAACGGCCGTCAGCCGGACGACGACTTGGCTCCACATAAGCCGCATTCCATGGCTCAGGACCAATAGCACGCAGGAAGGTGTAAGGACTCATGGTACCCGCCCCCTTCTCATTATCATAAGCCTGCATCAGCATACAACCCTGATCATTCCAGTATTGTTGTAGGGTCAAAATAATCTCTTGGAAGGTTAATTTTTTACTCATTGTTTCTCTCTTTCTTAAATAAAGTATGTTTTGCGACGACTTTTCAAGTAAACCATATTTTTACTTGAAAAATCTAGTGCAGCGTCTAGGCAATCCTCATAGGGATTGCCGTTAGGTGCTTGCTCCTTTAGGAGCACTAGCACCTTTGACGAGGCGGAAGGTTAGTTTTTTTGACATTATTGTCCTCCTTTTTCCTCTATAAATAGCAAAGCTAGGCTACAAAAAGAACCACGCTCTCCACTCCCATGCCAGCTGACATAGGGGCGTCAAAACGCGGTTCCACCCTAATTTATTACTTCATTTGTGTTTGATTGTAATGAAAGTGCCAGTCAGTCCTTCCTATCATCCGGCTTCCACCACCCCAGACTCGCTAACGATAGCTCTAAAGGATAACCCTCTTCCTTGGTCAACAGTATAACAGAAAATAAAGAGCTTGTCTAATTTTCCTAGGGATTACTCCCCTTCTCTGCCTTCTATCGCCGGTTCCATTGATTGGTAAACATTTGCTGATAAAAACCTGTTAGCTGTTGGCTGTTAACTTGAAGCAAGGGAAGGGAAAGATAAGACCCGATAAATATCTGTGAAAGAATAAGCACAAACATCTCTATCGGCAATTTAGAAATCGGTAGGTGATGGCTCCTCATCAAATACTGATGATACTGGCTTAAACGACTTTGGATCAAATAAATGACATAAATCGAATAAAAGGGAACAAAGATATAACCTAGCATATGGCCAATCACAGCAGTCCTTTGCCCAGTTAGCTGACGGACATTATGGAGAAGATGCCCTACCCAAACAAAGCCAAACATCCCCAAACTCAAAACTGTATACAGCAGATTCATGCCCCAAGTATCATGATAGAGGTAGTCGACCATAGAGAAGGATGAATTTTCCGTTTCATGAAAAGCAATGACCAGCAAAGGCATCATTAACACGGTCATAATAGCTATCACCATCTGTAAATAAACAAAAAGGATTGCCACCTCATTACCTACTAGGAGGGGAGCTACTAAAGAAAATAGATTAAGTCCAATTGTTACTATAAAATTCAGAAAACTGATAGTCAAGGCTAGAATAAAAGCCCACTTTTGCTTGGTCAAAAGGAGACCTAAGGCGATCAACCAAGCAATAGAAAAGATCAGTGATAAAGCCATAGGGAGACCAAAGATCACCGAGCTAAGCAATAGATGAAGCAGACCCCAAATCAACTGAGCAAGAACTGCAAACTTTCCTTTTCCTAAGAAAACAAAAGCAATAACAACTAGACTTACCAACCAATCCACTACTACTAATGGGGGAAACAAAGGATCAAAAAGTTGTATAGGCAACTGATGAGAGATGATTCTCAACAAAATAGAAGTCAATAAGTAAAACAGCATAAGCCCTGCCAAGGGCAGATGGATCTTTGATTTCAAAATAATATCTCCTTTAACTATTCTCTATTCCAAATATTGAACCTGCTAGCATTAAAAAAAGATGCATCAAATTCAAATTAAACCAAGTTTAACAGAATTTGATACACCTGTCTATTTCTCTTTTCAGACTGTGGGCAACCCCAAATGCTGGGCATGAAAAGCGATATGCTGCTCCACAAAGCTGGCAATAAAGTAATAGCTATGGTCGTAACCGGCATGCAGATTCAGAGTGACAGGAAGCTGACGCTCCTTAGCCACTGTTTCAAAACGCTCAGGCTGGAGCTGCTCAGGATAAAAGCCATCTGCCAGTCCCTGATCGATCAAGATCGGCAAGCACTTATCAGGATCCACCTGAGCCAGCAGCCGGGTGCTGTCATAGACTTCCCAAGCTTTCTCATCCTCACCGAGATAGGCGGTGAAAGCCTTCTGCCCCCAAGGGACCTCCATAGGATTAACGATAGGAGCAAAGGCTGATATAGCCGCATAACGCTCAGGATTTTTGAGACCAATCTGAAGAGCCCCATGACCACCCATACTGTGTCCAAAAATCGAACGCTGATCAGTCACTGGGAAATTGGCCTCGATCAAATCAGGCAACTCCTCTACCACATAATCATACATGCGATAATGCTTAGCCCAAGGTTCCTGAGTGGCATTGGCATAAAAGCCTGCTCCTTGCCCCAGATCATAACTCTCTGCATCTGCTACACCTTCACCGCGCGGTGAAGTATCTGGCATAACGAGTACTAGGCCATACTTAGCGGCCCATCGCTGAGCGCCTGCCTTGGTCGAGAAATTTTCATCTGTACAAGTCAAACCTGATAAGAAATAAAGAACAGGGACCTTTTTTCCTTCTTCTACTTGAGGTGGCAGGTAGATGGCAAAGGTCATCTGCGTCTTGGTACTGGTTGACAAATGCCTATAGCGTTGATGTTGACCGCCAAATGAACGGTTGCTTGAGATTAATTCTAACTGTTTCATAATTTAATGATAACTGTTTCCTTATCTTGGATAGAGGACAATCCTCTATAATAATTAAATGTTATTATCAGTAGCAAAACGCTCAGATAACAAAACTCTGTCATATCTTGGATTCAACTGAACGTTTAGGATTAGTCAGTGATATCTTAATAATGAACAACTGTACGAATAGATTTACCTTCATGCATGAGGTCGAAGGCTTTGTTGATGTCTTCAAGTGGCATGGTATGAGTGATGAAGTCATCCAGCGCAAACTCTCCATCCATGTATTGATCAACGATACCTGGTAGGTCTGTTTTCCCCTTGACACCACCAAAGGCTGAACCACGCCAAACACGGCCTGTAACCAGTTGGAAAGGACGGGTATGAATTTCAGCACCTGCTGGAGCAACTCCGATGATGATGCTTTCTCCCCAACCTTTATGACAAGCTTCCAGAGCAGAACGCATGACTTCGACATTTCCAATACATTCAAAGGAATAATCCACCCCACCATTAGTCATCTCGATAATAACCTCTTGGATTGGACGGTCATAGTCATTAGGATTAACAAAATCAGTCGCTCCAAGCTCCTTAGCTTTTTCAAACTTACCAGGGTTAGTATCGATAGCAATGATACGATTGGCCCTAGCCATACGAGCTCCAATGATTGCTGCTAAGCCAATACCGCCCAGACCAAAGATAGCAACCGTTGAGCCCTCTTCGACCTTGGCTGTATTAAGCACAGCTCCCATACCAGTCGTCACCCCACAACCAAGCAGGCAGACTTCCTCAAGAGGAGCATCGTCACGGACCTTAACCAAGGACACATCCGCAACCACCGTGTGCTCTGCAAAAGTAGACGTTCCCATATAGTGGTAGATAGGCTGACCGTCTTTGTAGAAACGAACAGTCTCATCTGGCATGAGACCACGGCCTTGGGTCTCACGGACAGATGAACAAAGATTAGTCTTGCCAGATAAGCAAAATTCACACTTACCGCACTCAGCTGTGTAGAGCGGAATGACATGGTCACCGACCTGAAACTCTGTTACGCCTTCACCAACTGCCTCGACAATACCAGCTCCTTCGTGGCCTAGGATACAAGGAAAAACACCTTCACTATCTTTACCTGAAAGGGTGTAGGCATCTGTATGACAGACACCAGTCGCTGTCATGCGAACCAAGACCTCATGCGCCTTTGGCATCATCAGATCAACCTCTTCGATCTTCAAAGGCTCATTAGGCGCCCAAGCCACAGCTGCGCGTGTTTTCATAAATTCCATAGATATATATCCTCCCAAAACTTTAATCATCAATTAAGAAGAATTTAGAGACTAATAAAGCCAACACCCTTGCTTCTGGTTCAAAACGATTAACCTCTCACAAGCCATGTTAGCCAATTTGTCCTAAATCGCTACACATTTTAGCAAAAGAAAAATGCTGGCGCAACTATCTGCTACCAGCTTGAAGGAAAAATGATCTTTTCTCATTCCTGCCAGCTTTTTTCTCCATTGATATAGGTCGCCACTAAACTCATATCCCCCTTTAAAATGACAAAGTCAGCTGGTAATCCCTTTTTAATCTGACCACACTTCTCCTCTAGACCAACAGATTTAGCTGGAACATAGGTCGCCATATGAATGGCCTGCTCAGCAGGGGCGATTCCCCAGTCTACCACATTTTTAAGACCATCCTTAAGCTTGAGTATAGACCCTGCTAAATTGCCACCGTCCTTTAGACGGGCAGTATGATCCTTGACAAGGACAGGAAGCTCACCTAGTTGGTACTCCCCATCAGGACAGCCACCAGCTCGCATACAATCAGTAATCAGAGCAACTCGCTCAAAACCCTTTTGCTTAAGGAGAATCTGACAAGCCACTGGTGACACATGGTGGCCATCACAGATAAGCTCTGCATAGGTCGACTCCAAATTAAAAGCGGCACCGACCATACCAGGTTGGCGATGATTGAGACCACTCATGCCATTATAAACATGGACAAAGACACTGGCACCAGCTGCCACAGCCTTCTTAGTCTCCTCATAGCTAGCATCAGAATGTCCCAGTGCCACCGTGACACCTGCCTGCCTAGCCTGTTTGATAAAAGATTCTACTCCTTCACGCTCTGGAGCCAAGCCGATCTTGCATAAAAGCCCCTTGCTGGCTGTCTGCCAAGCCTGAAGCTCCTCAAAGCTCGGATTTCTCATATAGGCTGGATTCTGAGCTCCCTTATGCTTCTCCGTAAAGTAAGGCCCTTCAAAATAAATTCCCTGAATCCTAGCTCCTCTTTCCCTACCAGCAAGGGCTGCAATCGTCCTACAGATAGCTTCCAACTGCTGATGGCTAGCTGTCAAGGTCGTAGGAAGAAAGGAGGTTACCCCTGCCTCAGGTAAAGCTCGACTGATCTCCAGAAGCCCTGCTTCAGAATTATCCATCACATCATAACCCGCATAGCCATGAATATGCGTATCAACCAAACCAGGCGCAATCTGATACCCCGTATAATCAAGAACATCCGCTCCTTCACCTACCGACGCTACCCAGTCACCAAACTTCCCTTCATGAATCTCTAGATACCCCGCCCGCTTAGTCTCATAGGCGTAGTAGAACTTATCAGCTTTGATGTAAGTTGTCATAGTGGTCTTCTTTCTTGTTATACTTAGTCCTATTATAGGATTTTTGAGATGGAAAAGCTAGAAAAGCCCTAAACCTATTGGTCTAGAGTCTACTAAATACCTTTTAGACTAAAACTTATTTACCCAGTGTACTTCCTATCGCATACTGTGTAAACACCTGAAACTATGTCATCTTTTTCTAATTCGTTCTTTGTATTGATGCGATAGCGACCTGCAATAGGATCATAACTTGGATCAACTCCAGCTGCTATCATAGCAGATGACTGGTGATTTTCACGAACCTCAATATATATTAAGCCATTAGAGCGACTTAGGCTAGCTAAAAAATCAACTTTACTGAAGTTTTTTCCATACTCTCTATTATAAAAATCTGCCGTATAGCTTCGCGCCCAATCTGATGCTTGTTCCATAGTCAAATGCAATTGACGTGGAGTGTAATCCTTAAAATATGGATATTTATCATCTTCACCACCTATACCCTGACCAACTGAAATAGAAGCCTCAGTGTATATCTGTCCAGATACTGGATTTTTAACTCCTGCAGGTATGTAATAGTATCCTGCACCTCTACCAAAGTTCCCCATAATAATACCATTGCGTTCACGCTTGGTTTCAGACACTTGATCTAGGTAACCATTTTGATGAGTCAAAGTTCCATCTGCAGCAACTGTAAATGACTTACCCAAATCATTTGTCCATGTACCTGCCATGTAACTATAGGATTTCTTTGGGACAACAAAATTTGTAGACGATAGACTGACCCGCTTGTTATTACCAATCAGACTATTACCATAAACAGTGACATTGTACTTACCAGTATTCTTTTTGTGCTTTTCAAGATTAATCCGTGCTACATAACTACCGTTTGATTTCTTACTCGCCTTAATCCATTCGATGTCATCTCGTCCCTTTACTTGAGACCAGACCGATATAGATACTGAAGTGATATAAGCAGGTATTCCTGTCACTGTTGTCTTGTAATGTAGATCATCAACCTTAGTAACGTTGACCTTAGCACTTGGTGACGCCACATTATAAGAAATAGCCTTGAGTCCAACCAACCCCTTGCCTTTTTTAAGATAGGCATGGATGTTATACTTACCATAGCCCTTGTGTTTCTTGAACGGAGCCACAATCTTACCTAATGCATTCGCATTATACCACTTAAGATCATCTTTACCCTTAGTAGTCGACCAAACAGCAAAACGTACCTTACGGTAGTCTGAAACAGACTCTGATTTGAGGGAAACAGCCAAGCCTTTTGAAGTCATCTTAACTATTATTTGATTTTTCTTAGTTGTTTTTTGATTCTTATTTATACCCTCTTTGATAGCATTGACACTATTGACTTTGACAGTCAATGATGTTCTAGCTTTTTCACGGGTATCGTCAGGAGTGCTGACTACTACTTGTTGTGCTGCTTCTGATTGAGCAGTTGGACTCTCAGCTGCAGTTAAAAGAGCCACCACATGCCTTTCTGAGCTGGATCGAGGAGCTTCTGTAGATGCAGGTGTTTCTGAAGTTATTTCTGAAGTACTGGATTGAGTCGTATTCCCTGACGCAGAAGGTATAGTCGGAACTGTCGCTTCATTTGATGGAGCAACAATACTGACATCTTGGCTCTGAGCTACAGTTTGTTCCTCAGCTTGGGCTTGCCCTCCCATCAACAGACTAACTCCGATGAGGACTGACACCGCACCAAGACTGTATTTCTTGATGGTGAAATGTTGTTGTTCACGCAATCTTCGAACTCCTGATCTCATAATTGATTCCTTCTCTAAGCATTTACAAATTTAAAACGAGCACTAGGTAGTTATATTAAAATTAACAGAAATATTATATAAAAGTTAACGAATGTTGTCAATAGATTACAAACGAAATTTAGTGGGATTGAAGAGCTTTTTACTTAATTCACAGCAAAAACTTTTGCATCAAAAAAGAGCTGATCATACAGCCCAAACGCTGATCCATCAACTCATTTTACTGCAAGCTATCAACAAAACTTTTCGCTGCGCTCAAGCCTGCCCCAGTCATTTCTCTGGTTCGCTTAATCGCTTCAATCTGTTTGCCAGATCTGACCAATTCAGTAATTTCTGTCTTTTGCTCTTCTGTCAGTAGGATTTGCTCAGGGTTTACAGGTGGTACAGGAACCGCCTGACCGACTCTTGCCTGGGAAGGAGCACTTACCTGATTTCTGCGGGAATTTCCCAAAGTTAGCGCTAAGACTACAGCGACAATAACAATAGCAACCATAGCCAATAGCAAAAACAGGATTAATAATATCATAACACAACCCTTTCTCCCTAATATTTTATAGTTAACTTTATCCTAACACATACGTTTCAATCGCACGCGCGACTCCGGCATCATCATTGGTCGTGGTCACATAGCGACAGAGCTTCTTGACCTCATCACTGGCATTGCCCATGGCCACACTATGCCTTACAAAGGCCAGCATTTCAAGATCATTAGCGGCATCACCGATAGCCATAATATGATCTGCGCTAAGTCCAAGTTTCTTGGCTAGAGATTGAAGACCGGTAGCCTTTGTTCTTCCCTTTGGCATAGCTTCAAAAATATAAGATTGACTACGCACCGTTGAGAATTGCTGACTGAGCTTCTCTTCATATTTTGCCTGAAAGGCATCTATAGCTTGTTCATCGCCCATGTACATTGCCTGAAAAATCATTTGATCACCTGTAGCAATAGCATCAAGACTAGCTGCCTTCGCCTGATCAAAGACCAAACCAGCATCATAGACTACAATATCAGGGACATGACTTCCCACCACATAGAAGGTCTTCTCTGCCGTCAAGGTTAAATCAATACCCGGTTCATCTTGGCAAAGTTCTTGCAGATAGGCCATCTCCTCAAAATCCAAGCTAGCATAATCCACCAGATCCCAATTTTTTGTATTGTAAATGGCAGTGCCATTATTTAAGATGACATATTCATCATCAGCCAAATCTAATTCCTTAAGATAGGGCAAAACACCAGAGCGGGGCCGGCCTGTGCAAAGGACGATTTTAACCCCTGCTTGTGTGGCCTTACGAATAGCCTCAATATTGGCTTGAGGGATTTCTTTTTGACTATCAAGCAAAGTCCCATCAAGGTCTATTGCGATTAATTTAATCATGTATTCTTTCCATTTCTAATCCTATACATCAACTTACTATGACACTTAACAAAGTGCATTCTAGCAGTCTAATTCTCACCTATACGTAAGCAGTTTCCCACATTATAGCGAATACTGCCAAGAATTCCAAGTTTCCCACACACTCTGGTCACTTTTTAAAGATAAAATAGATGACACTCTAGAATTTTGAATCAAACGACAGCATCATTTTAACATACGGTGTCGCTATCGATGTTACAGCAGCTACACCATATGTTTGAACCATCCTTAGTCTGGCAAAAGTATTTAATCCTCTTCACCTATCATTGATCGAAGAGTTTGAAAGTCTTTGATCACTAGACTTTTTCCTTGCCTATCTATAATGTTGCTTGATTTCAGCTCTTGAAACAAACGTGCTACACTGGCTTCGTGAATATCTAAATAGGTACTGATTTCGGAATAAGTAAAAAAAGAATCCAATCGTCTTTGACCATCTGTACCTTCTCTACTATACTCTACCAAAAAATAGGATAACCGTACCAAAGCTTCATTTTCACTCATATGACGTGATTTATCCATAGCTAAAATATAATCACGTAGTACAACCTTTAGCATGGTTTCCAAAAAGTCTGTCTGAGTCAGTCTCTCAAGAATTTCATCAGTAGAAACTTCATATACAACACAGTCTGTCAAGGCCAAAATGTCAACTGTATGTCTTGGTGAATAGGCAAGGTAATGATGATTTAAAAAAGGAACAATATTAATAAAATCTCCAGCTGTAAAATATTTGTAGGTTAACCGCTTTCCTTCTGCACTGCTTGAGGTGAGCCCTGCAACACCATCGTCCAGTAGATAGATTGTTTTCATGCCATTTTCAGATCTTAAAGAGTCAATAGTCATTTGCTTTTTTATAACCCTTTTTTGACCTAATTGATAAAAATAGCTTACTTCACTCTTTTCCAACATGTTCACCCCTATCTTAGCCTATGTTATGGTCTGATTTTTCAAAGATTGCTATGATAATAGTCATCAATAAATGAAAGGATACTATGCCTATGAAATTATCACGAAAAGTCATCATTGCTGGGACAGTTTTGCTGTTACCTATCCTACTTCTAGTCGCTTATCTCAACCAAAAACCAGCGACCAAGGCAACAAAATCTGCTACATCCAGTCTATCAACTGGAAAAGTTAGTACCACACTTTCAAAAATAGATAATAGTAAATGGCACTACAATTCTGACGACAATGTTTATTATCAAACTGGTATTTCCTACGCTGCCAATCCAACAGATAGCAAGGAGCAAACGCTCTCCATCTTTGTCCCCGGTGATTACATGACAGCTAAAGACAATGGAGATGATACCTATACCGCCAAGCTGAATACCAAAAAGAAAGTCGGCAACTATACGGCTAAAACAGCACCCATTCTCATACCGATCAATACCCCTGGTTACTCAGCAATGAGTGCTCTAACTGACTACACTAGCCAAGCAAAAGATTACACTGACCAAGGAATGATTTATGTTTCTGCTGGACTGAGAGGTCGCGATAGCGGTGCACCAGCTGGTGTAACCGATGCCAAAGCAGCCATTCGCTATCTACGCTATAGTGCAAGTGAAATTGCCGGAAACACTGAAAATATCTTTGCCTTTGGTACATCTGGTGGCGGTGCACAGGCTTCTATTTTAGGATCGTCTGGTGATAGCAGCCTCTACGACGATTATCTCAAGAAAATTGGTGCTGTCACAGGCGTGTCAGATAGCGTCGCTGGAGTTATGGCCTGGGTTCCTATCACCAACTTAGATACCGCTAACGAAGCCTACGAATGGAATCTCGGATCTGCACGATCAGGACTCTCCGATACTGAACAGGCACTGTCTGACGGTCTAGCAGAAAAATATGCTCAATATATTAATAAATTAGGCCTAAAAGATGCTGACGGCAATACGCTAACACTAAAAAAATCCAATAACGGGATTTATCAAGCAGGTAGCTACTATGATTATATCAAATCAACTATTGAGAAGTCACTCAATACTTTTTTGAAAAACACTAAATTCCCTTATGATGCTTCAAGTTCATCTTCAAATATGGGAGGCGGAACACCACCGTCAGGTGAGGCACCATCTGGTCAAGCACCTGATAACTCATCAACCTCTGCTCCTGATTCTTCTAACTCAGCTAATAACCAAGCACCAACAGATTCTAGTGATAATACCGAGGAGCAACTCCAAGCTACAGACGGAGTTTCTAGAAATACGTCCAACAGTGGATTAAATTTATCAGGAACCTATGATTCAGCAAAGGACTACATTGCGGCCTTAAATGCTGAGTCTAAGTGGGTTACTTATGATGAAAAAACAAAGACGGCGAGCATCACTAGCGTTGAGGATTTCGTCAAATACCTAAAAAATCCATCTAAATCCGTCGGAGCATTTGATGCCCTAGATGAATCGCAAGCTGAAAACACCCTATTTGGTACTGATGGATCAGCTACTCACTGGGATAGCACCATGACAAAACTACTGAAAGGCACTAAATATGAAACTTCATACAGTGAAGATATGGATACAACTGATAGCCTAGGAACCGACTTGACTACCCGTATCAATATGTACACACCACTTTATTATCTCTCAGACTACTATGATGGTACCAATAGCTCAAATCTTGCAAAATATTGGCGCATTCGTTCAGGTATTAATCAAGGAGATACCGCCTTATCAACCGAAGTTAACCTGGCTCTAGCTCTTGAGAACGCAGGAGTTAAAAATGTAGACTTTGCAACTGTATGGGGCCAAGGTCACACCAACGCAGAAACTTCGGGAGATTCTACTGAAAACTTTATCAATTGGGTCAATGAAAGCTTAGGATATAATTAATCATAATCTTTTATCTAAAAAACAAGGATAGGTCTTTTGTGACCTATCCCTGTTTTTTTATTTTATCTTATAGTCTAACTGATGCCAGCATGCCTCTGAACCTTTTTATAGAACTCTGGATAGATGCGCTTTATGGCCACAAAACGACCATCACCATCTAAGAATGAATGCTCAGAATGAGCCTGGCAAACAAGCTGTCCATTCTGATTAGTCATAATATAGTCAAACCCCAGTTTAGCTCCCTTAAGCGTGCTGACGCTAATGTCAATAGCAATCTCATCAGCAAAAGTTGAGGTTGCCTTATAATCACAGTTAATATGGGTCACTGGGGAAATAATACCATCTGCCTCCAGCTGCTCGTAAGGCAGACCCACAGCCTCTAGAAAATAAACCCTAGCTTCCTCCATCCAACGCACGTAATTAGAATGATGAGTAATTCCCATCCGGTCGGTTTCATAATATTGAACCTTGTGGGTGAATCCTTTCATACACTGCCTCCCTCATAAAGCAAACCACTGCTAGCCCGACACTCAAGTGCACACTTCATTAGCTCAAATTAGCAATCGTACAACCTGATCCACCTGCATTTTGCGGTGCATAGCCAAAACTCTTGACGTGACGGTGACTTCGTAAATATTTGGTAACTCCCTCACGAATGACACCGGTACCGATACCATGAATAATATCGACTTGAGCCATATTATTAAGAAAGGCTTGATCGATAAACTCATCCAGTTCCTGCATGGCCTCCTCATAGCGCTTACCCCTGAGATCTAAGCGGGCACGTGGACCTGAACCAGCAGATTTTTTAACAACATGAACTTGTTTTTTCTTACCAGTCCTTGCCTGTTCTTGATTTTTTACCAGATTAAACTCAGATTCCTTCAGCGTCATCTTAATCAAGCCCACCTGAGCTTCCCAGCGACCATCTTTTAGCTGATGGATAAGAGTCCCACGTTGCCCATAAGTAATAACGATGATATCATCCCCCACCTTAGGAGCACGCTTAGCCTTTTGCTTTTTAGCCTTACGCAAGACCTTATTCTTAGAAAGATCTTCACCTGGAGCCAATTTATTTAGCTTTCCCTTTGCCTCAATCACTTCATGCGGCTTTAGCTGAGCATGTTCATTGAGATTTTTAAGAATCTGATCACTTTCAGCAAGAGCCTGATCCACCCTATCTTGGATCCGAGCATTAGCCTTGGCCAGCTCCCTATCATAAGCATGAGAAAACTCATTGTACAGTTTTTTAACAGCACGATTGAACTTGAGATTTTCCTGTTCAACCTCTCGAATATGATCCAATCGCTTGCGACTTTCAGCAGTTTGAACCTCCAGCTGCTCAATAATAGCATTAGCATCATGATCTCGATCAACCATAGCTTCTGCATCATTGACAATGGCAGTTTCTAAACCTAGTCGACGTGCGATCTCAAAGGCATTAGAACGGCCTGGAACTCCCTGCATAAAATGATAAGTAGGACTCAAGCTATCCACATCAAAAGCCATACTGGCATTTTGCACATGAGCAGTCTCTAAGCCATAAGCCTTGAGCTCAGGATAGTGAGTCGTTGCCATAGTCTTGATATCACTCAAACGCAAATGCTCAAGGATAGCCATAGCAAGGCCAGCACCCTCTTGAGGATCCGTTCCAGCCCCCAGCTCATCTAAGAGAATCAGACTATCCTGGTCAGCTTCTGACAAAATCTCAACGATATGGCTCATATGGCTAGAAAAAGTAGACAAGCTCTGCTCAATGGACTGTTCATCACCAATATCCGCAAAAATTTCCTTAAAAAGGCTAACTCGACTTCCCTTATCAGCCAAGATAGGCAGACCAGATTGAGCCATGACCTGTGTCAACCCCAAGGTCTTAAGCATAATGGTCTTCCCACCAGTATTAGGACCTGTGATAACAATCACAGTCACATTTCTTGAAAAATGCAAATCATTAGCCACTGGATGAGTCAAAAGAGGATGACGAACATTGATAAGATTGAGAGTGCCATCATCACTCAGCTCAGGGAGACTAGCATTCCTATCCTGCATATAGAGATACTTGGCACGGACAAAGTCAAGGTGTCCAATCAACCAAGCATTGTTTCGGATGACTTGAGTTTGAGGTCGAATCAAATCCGATAACTCTCTCAAAATGCGACGGAGCTCATGGCGCTCATCAGCCCTCGCCTGAGTAATGTCCTCATTGAGCTGGACAACTGCCCGTGGCTCTATATAAACCGTATTTCCAGATGCAGAAATATCATGAACAACACCTGCTATCTTATTGCGATGAGAGTGACGTACAGGCAAAACACTGCGACCATTACGACTGGCAATCAGGTTTTCAGCCAAGCTGTCAGACTTCGTCTTGAGCATTTCCTGAAGAACCTGTCGAACCTGAGTCTCACCCTCATGAATTCGGCGGCGGATCTTCTCAAGATGAGGACTTGCAAAACTCTCAATAAACCCACCATCATTGACAGATTGCAAACTGCCCTGCAATTTGGGAAGAGCCTCTATATGGTCAAAGAGCCGATCTAAAGCTGTCAATTCAACATTTTCAAGTCCTTCATAAAAGCGTCCAATCTCCGCAGACACCTCTAAGATACGCTTGATCGCCAATAATTCATCAACATTGAGATCAGCCTCTAATTCCAGACGCTTGATAGGCTCAACGATAGAAGCAAGAGAGCCAATAGCAAAACCATGGTGCTCAGTAAATAATTGTGCCATATCAGCAATTTCTCTAAAGGCTAGCTGGATTTTCTCAGCCTTCGTTTCTGGCAAGAGCTCAGCCAACTCCTCCTGACCAACCTCTGTCTGCAAATAAGGCTTAAACTGATCTTTGACTTTTGTAAATTCTAAAGCTTCTAAAATTTTTTCATTCATATGGTTTATTATATCAGAATTGAAGAGATTGTGAGTCAGACCTGCTATACAAAAGCACCCTTTCACATCACTAGTCAATCACATCTAAGGCTAGCTTTTGCACCCAAGCGCTACAAAAAATTCCCTAGGTATCTAATACCTAGGGAATAAAGAATCAGATTTCCTAGCCGATCTCACTGAAATAGAGCATTAGGAAAGACTGAAATCATCAAGCGCAGCAACCAATGATCAGCCAAAAAATCCTGAACACCAGTATCTGGAACGGTAGCTAAGATGGTGAAAAAAGCACCTAAACTGTAAAAAGTTACCATAACAGCCAAAGCCCCTGAGATCAATTTATAACTGGAATCTTTATTGAGCATCATACGCCTAAGGCCATGAACAAAGATGCCGAGCAAACGTACAATCAGATAAACTGCTACGTAAATACTCAAAAAGGCAACACCTGTATAATAAATCCTACTGAGGTCAAAAACATTTTGATCTGTAAAAAAACGCATACGAACATCCTCAGTAGCATTCGTATAAGGTATCCAAAGTGTAATAGCCCGTGCCAAGCCATCCTTCCAGATATAGGCTAAAATTGTCGCTACCACAGCTCCCAAACTATAAAAAATCTGCAGGTTCAAACTGCGCTGATAGCCCACATAAAAATTCCAAGCTAATACTAGCAAGAAGAAAAGTGAAATCATAGATCTCCCTCACCGATCAACTCAGATAACTTACGATTCTTGGTCAGAGAAGTCAGCTCCTTCTTGCGCAACTCCTCCAGTTCCATCTCTTTTTTATCAAACTCAATCTCTCGACTGAGCTGTGTCGACAAGGCGTTGATAGCCATCAGGATCGCCACGGTTTCATCATCAGCACCAGGCAGCGCTTCACGGATGGCATCGTATTTTTCACGAGCAACCCGCTCCACCTCTTCCATAAAGAGATTATCTTTATCTGTTGTCAAAGTCAAAGGCTTCTGCCCAAATGTAAATTTATAACGATTCTTTGATTTTGTCATAACATACCTCGTACTAGCTATTATATCTTAATTTTGATCTTTCTACAATTTAACACCTCATAAAATCCCAGCTCTGCTCATCAAACCATAGCTCGACCAAAACCGCCGCCATCTTCTAAGCCTAAAAACAGGCTAAATCCCTTGAAAATTTTACCAGAAAATGAGAGATTATCGAGGCCACTGGCGCCTTATTTATGATAAAATAGAAAACATGAATACGCTGGTTATGAAGATTGGAGAAGGCTCAACCAAGGAGCTCCCTAAAAGGCTCGCCCCTTATCAGGTAAGCAATAAAAATCCTTACGTCAGCTTTGCAGCCAAGCTGGAAGGGACAACTGTCCTGGTCTACTCCAGCGGGAAAATCGTCTTTCAAGGACCTGGGGCCAAGCAGCTAGCTCAGACCTTCGGCTACCAGGAAGACGATCCCGCTATCACAGTCAAGCGAGATCAAACCAAGGAAACCCTCATTGGCTCTGACGAGGTAGGCAACGGCTCTTATTTTGGTGGGCTAGCTGTTGTCGCTAGCCTAGTCACACCTGCTGACCATGATTTTCTCAAACAACTCGGAGTGGCTGATTCCAAGATCCTAAACGATTCCAAAATCCAGCAACTAGCCCCTCTATTAAAGGAGAAAATTCCCCACAAGGCACTCTTATTGGCGCCTCCTAAATATAACGAGGTGGTCGGCCCTGGCAAAAGGCACAATGCCGTATCTGTTAAGGTAGCCCTTCATAATCAAGCAATCTATTTACTTCTAAAGGATGTGCAAGAACCTGACGGTATCATCATCGATGCCTTTACTAGCACCAAAAATTACCAGAAGTATCTCAAAAATGAGCATAACCACTTTTCTGAGCCCATCACCTTAGAGGAAAAAGCTGAAAGCAAATATCTAGCAGTAGCCGTCAGCTCAATTATCGCACGTGATCTCTTCCTTGACAATCTCAAATCCTTAGGAGATAGTCTTGGTTATCATCTCCCCAGCGGAGCAGGTAGCCAGTCAGATCGAGTAGCCAGTCAGATATTGACCGCTTATGGCATGCAAGGACTCGCCCAAGTGGCCAAGCTCCATTTTGCTAACACAAAAAAAGCACAAACACTACGACACTAAGAAGGATAAAAATTCATGACCCAAGAAAAATCTATTAAACTACCATCCCCCTACCTCCTTTTTCTCAAAGAATGGGGAAGTACGATTGCTCTTGCCTTAGTACTTTTCCTCAGTTGGTTCTATATTTGGAATATCGTAACGGTCAGTGGCCACTCCATGGATCCAACCCTAGCGGAAAAAGACCGTCTCCTCATCATCAAAACAGCCAAGATAGACCGCTTTGACATTGTTGTCGCCTCTGAGAAAGAAAAAGGAGAAAACAAAAAAATTGTCAAGCGTGTCATCGGTATGCCCGGTGATACCATCACCTACAAAAATGATACTCTCTATGTTAATGGCAAAAAAACTGATGAAGACTACCTAAGTGATTATCAAAAAGAATTAAAAAAAGATCGCCTGCAATCGACCTATTCCTATAATAGCTATTTCCAACAGCAAGCTCGAAGTGCCAAGGCTTTCACAACTGATACCAACGGTAACTCTAACTTTACAGTTAAAGTCAAAAAAGGCGAGTACTTCCTCGTTGGAGATGATCGGATCGCTTCTAAGGATAGCCGTGCCGTCGGTAGTTTTAAAAAAGACAGCATTATAGGTGAGGTTAAATTCCGCCTCTGGCCATTCACTGCTATTGGAACAGTCGAGTAGACTGCCATCAGAAAAAGACTACATAAAAAGAGGAATGATCCATCTTCTCTCCTCTTTTTTTCATATTCTAACGTAACCCCTTTTAAGTGAGGAATCTATGAATCAAGTCTATTTTTCAGGAACCGTTGAGCGAGTGATCTTTGAAAATACCAGTAATTTTTTCAAGATCCTCCTTTTAGAAATTGAAGAAACCAACCATGAGGACTATGATGAGCTAGAAATTATCATCACAGGTACCATGGCTGATATTATGGAAGGCGAGGACTACACCTTTTGGGGCCAAGTCGTCCAACATCCCAAATATGGCATCCAGCTCCAAGCCCAACGCTATGAGCGTGCCCAGCTGACATCAGCAGGTTTGATCAACTATTTTTCAAGCGATAACTTTAAAGGGATCGGCAAAAAAACAGCCCAACGTATCCTTGACGCCTATGGGGATGACAACACTATCGACAAAATCCTGTCCCAGCCAGAAAAACTCACTAGCATTTCCGGTCTATCTAAAGCTAGCCGAGCTAATTTTATCGCTAAACTGAAGAGCAACTATGGTACAGAACAAGTCCTGTCTAAGTTGGCAGAGTATGGTCTCTCTAATCGTCAGGCCATCGATATTTTTGAACACTATAAAGACAGGACCTTGGATATTCTTCAGGAAAACCCTTACCAATTAGTCGAAGATATCAAAGGCATTGGATTTAAAATTGCAGATAATCTAGCTGGACAGCTAGGGATCGAAAGCGACTCTCCCAAGCGCTTTCGAGCAGGTCTCATCCACAGCCTAAGCGAGCTCTCTATTGAACGAGGAGACACTTATGTTGAAGCTCGGGATCTACTGGAGTATGCCGTCGATCTATTGGAAGATGCTAGACAAATCGAACTCAACCCCACCCTCCTAGCCCAAGAGCTGACCCAGCTCATCGCCGAAGACAAGGTTCAACATATAGACACTCGTATCTTTGAAAACAGTCTCTACCACGCTGAAGAAGGGATCAAAACCAATCTTCAGCGTATCCTAGACATGCCCGTGCTCAAGGATTTATCTATCCAACAAATACACCAAGCGATCACTGACATAGAAGAGGACTTTGATCTCAGCTACGATAAAATCCAAAAAGAGGCCATCACAAAAGCTCTGACCAGCAAGGTATTTCTCCTGACAGGAGGACCTGGTACTGGAAAAACAACCGTCATCAACGGAATCATCCATGCCTATGCTCAGTTACACAAGATTGACCTTGAGGCTAAGGAACTTCCCATTATCTTAACGGCCCCAACAGGCCGTGCTAGTCGCCGGATGAATGAATTGACAGGACTTCCAGCTGCCACAATTCACCGCCACCTAGGGCTGACAAGCGATGGTAGCGACTTTCAAACGCTTGAAGACTTCCTTGACTGTGACTTGATTATTATCGATGAATTTTCTATGGTTGATACTTGGTTAGCCAACCAGCTCCTATCCAGTATCTCATCCAATACGCAAGTTATTATCGTTGGAGATAGTGACCAACTCCCATCAGTAGGTCCCGGCCAAGTGCTAGCAGATCTCCTCAAGGTCCCAAATCTACCACAAATCGCCTTGACTAAGATCTTCCGACAATCTGAAGATTCCACCATTGTGACCTTAGCCAGTCAGATTCGCCAAGGCCAGCTCCCCCCTGATTTCACCCAGAAAAAAGCTGATCGTTCTTACTTTGAAGCACAAGCCCAGCAGATTCCAGCCATGATAGAAAAGATCGTGACATCTGCTCTCAAGAGTGGCATCGAAGCCCAAGAAATTCAAATCCTAGCGCCTATGTACCGGGGACAGGCAGGTATCAACTCACTCAATACCTTGATGCAAAATCTCCTCAATCCTAAGGTCAATAAAGAGGAATTCTCTTTTAACGATCTTGTCTTTCGTACCGGTGATAAGGTTCTTCATTTGATCAATGATGCTGAACTCAATGTCTTTAACGGTGATATTGGGACCATTACAGACCTAATCCCCGGCAAGTACACCGAAAGCAAGCAGGATGAGATTTACTTAGATTTTGATGGTAGCCAAGTCGTTTACCCCCGCAATGAATGGCACAAAATTACTCTAGCCTATGCCATGTCTATCCACAAGTCGCAAGGTAGTGAATTTCAAGTTGTCATCCTCCCATTAACACGCCAGAGCGGCCGCATGCTCCAGCGCAATCTCATCTATACAGCCATCACCCGCTCAAAGAGTAAGTTAATCTTGTTAGGAGAACTCAGTGCCTTCACTTATGCGATTGAGCACCAAAGTACCAAGCGCAAGACTTATCTGGTTGAACGCTTTGGCACCCCTCAAGCTAGCCACCCGACCTCTTCTCAGTCTGATAGCCTAGCACTGGCTGGCTCCAATCATGAAGCTAGCTCTCCTCAGACAGACTTACCTGCAAAACAGCCAAACGAGCCTGATAGCAAGCAGGCCCATATCCTCACAGCAGAAAATCTCAACAGTATTGATCCCATGATCGGACTGAGCACAGAGGATATCGCTCTCTTTTTTAAGATAAACCCGTAAACGATCTAGAAAGGAGCATCAGCCATGATGATCCCCATCAGTGACTTGATCACCATCTTCAAAAAATCAAATCGGACGATCGCTATCGCCCATCTAATCAACCTGATCCTCAATTTGATCCTCTTCTTCACCTTGGCACTTAGCCTATTTCTCATTTCTCAAGATATAACACTTGATAAAGAACTAGAAAAATCTATCTATGACGTATTAGGACAACTCCCTGGTAACTATATCTTTAACTTAATGGTCAATATTGTCATCAATACCATCATCATGATTCTAGCCTTTATCAACCAAGCCAAAATTAAAAACCACAAGCTAGTATCAGATTGGCCCTATCTCTTAGGCTATACCCTCTGCGCCATCAATATCATCTTCGCTCTTATCTCAGACAGCGGTCTGCTCTTTATTCTGACCCAGTTGATCTATCTAGCCTATTATATATCAGCTCACAGCTCTGGAAAACTCCTCAATACCTTACTAAAAACCCTGACAAAAAACTAAGACAATAATAATCCTTCCTAATCTAGCTAATCTTTCTATGTTTAGAAGTTATGTGTTTCACATTACTTACTAAAAACGAGACTGAAACATAATTCAGTCTCGTTTTTAGTAAAATTTAACAACAACCTATTAAATATCCAGTTTAATAGCTTCTTGACGCCCTTCCAAGGCCGTCACTGTTACCCCCAACAAACGAATCCCCGTAGCCTCTTTGCCTTCAATCTCATCATAAATAGCATGAGCCTCCTGCTCAATCACATCAGCATCCTGAGTAGCCTGCTCCAAACTATGTCGCTTGGTCACTGTAGAAAAATCGGCATAACGCACCTTTAGCACAATCACCCGCCCTCTTTTATGATAACTTTCCAAAGTAGCCGCCACCCGCCTAACATTCTTGGAAATCTCTGCCTTAACATCCTCATCAGACAGTAAAAGTTTGGCGTAAGTACGCTCACTCCCAACGGACTTGCGCTCTCGATTAGGACGTACTGGACTATTAGAAATACCTCTCGCCTTACGATAAAGATCATACCCAAACCGTCCAAAATGATCAATCAAGGTCATCTCTGATAAATTCAAAAGATCTTCACCTGTAAAGACACCCAGCTCATTCAAACGCTTGACGGATTGCTTACCAACACCATGAAATTTTTCAATAGGCAACTGACTCAAAAAGTGCTCAGCCTCCTCTGGTAATATCAGTGTCAAACCCCTAGGCTTTTTAAAATCACTCGCTAGCTTAGCTAAAAATTTATTATAAGAGACACCAGCAGAGCAAGTCAGATGAAGCTCCCGCCAGATATCATACTGAATCATCTTTGCCAGCTTGACTGCGGATTTAATGCCCAATTTATTATCAGTCACATCCAAATAAGCCTCATCAATCGACATGGGCTCAACAAGATCAGTATAACGGCTAAAAATTTCCCGAATCTGCTGACCAATCTGACGATACTTTTTGTAATTACCAGAAACAAAGACGGCCTGAGGACATCGTTCCAAGGCCTCTTTAGAATTCATAGCGGAGTGAATGCCATATTTTCTAGCTTCATAATTACAGGTGGATACGACACCCCGCCCACCCGTCTGACGAGGGTCGGCACCAATGATCAATGGTTTCCCTCTAAGGTCTGGATTATCCCTCTCTTCCACAGCAGCAAAAAAGGCATCCATATCAATATGAATAATTTTACGGCTAGTATCATTGAGCAGAGGAAAAATAAGCATAGTTAACCTTTCTTACTTCGTTAGTTTATTATACAACATCGCTGACTGATTGACCAGCTTTAAAGCTAAAAATTTATAGTGACAGATGCAGGTAATTTCCACTTTTTCGTTGTGAAAGCGGTTACCATATGGTATACTGAAAGTGTAATGACGTAGCAAATAGCTACTAGAAATTTTAGGAGATGGATTATGGCTACTGTAAAAACAAACACAGATGTCTTTGAAAAAGCCTGGGAAGGCTTCAAAGGTACAGATTGGAAAGAAAAGGCTAGTGTAGCACGCTTCGTTCAGGCAAACTACACCCCTTATGACGGTGATGAAAGCTTCCTAGCTGGTCCTACGGAGCGCACCCTCCACATCAAGAAAATCGTCGATGATACCAAGGCTAGCTACGAAGCTCAAGGCCGCTTTCCTATGGATACTCAACCCACTTCAATCGCAGGAATTGGAGCTGGGTATATCGATAAAGATCAAGAAGTGATCTACGGTATCCAAAATGATGAACTTTTCAAGCTCAACTTCATGCCAAAGGGCGGTATCCGTATGGCAGAAACTGCCTTGACCGAACATGGTTATGAACCCGACCCAGCTGTCCATGAAATTTTCACAAAACATGTCACAACTGTTAACGACGGTATTTTCCGTGCCTATACTTCAAACATTCGTCGTGCCCGCCATGCCCACACTGTCACAGGCCTACCAGACGCTTACTCACGCGGTCGTATCATCGGAGTTTATGCACGACTAGCTCTCTATGGCGCTGACTACCTCATGCAAGAAAAAGTCAACGACTGGAATGCTTTGACTGAAATTGACGAAGAAACTATTCGTCTGCGTGAAGAAGTCAACTTACAATATCAAGCCCTGCAAGATGTTGTTAAATTAGGAGATCTCTACGGTGTAGATGTTCGTCGTCCAGCCTACGATACTAAGGAAGCTGTTCAATGGACAAACATTGCCTTCATGGCTGTTGCTCGCGTGATCAACGGGGCTGCTACATCACTTGGTCGTGTCCCAATCGTCCTCGATGTCTACGCTGAGCGTGACCTAGCACGTGGTACCTATACTGAAAGCGAAATTCAAGAATTTATCGACGATTTCGTCATGAAACTACGTACGGTCAAATTTGCCCGTACCAAAGCCTACGATGAATTGTATTCTGGTGATCCTACCTTTATCACCACTTCAATGGCTGGTATGGGAGCCGATGGCCGTCACCGTGTCACCAAGATGGACTACCGTTTCCTAAATACATTGGACAACATCGGTAATTCACCAGAGCCAAACTTGACTGTTCTTTGGACTGACAAATTGCCATACGCTTTCCGTCACTACTGCATGCACATGAGCCACAAACACTCTTCTATCCAATATGAAGGTGTAACCACAATGGCTAAAGACGGTTATGGTGAAATGTCATGTATCTCCTGCTGTGTCTCACCGCTCGACCCAGAAAATGAGGAGCAACGTCACAACATTCAATACTTCGGTGCTCGTGTAAATGTCCTGAAAGCTCTCTTGACCGGCCTTAATGGTGGTTACGATGACGTTCATAAGGACTACAAAGTCTTCGATATCGAGCCTATTCGTGACGAAGTACTGGACTTCGACACCGTTAAAGCTAATTTTGAAAAATCTCTCGATTGGTTGACAGATACCTACGTAGATGCCCTCAATATCATTCACTACATGACTGATAAGTATAACTACGAAGCTGTTCAGATGGCCTTCCTGCCAACTCATCAACGAGCTAACATGGGATTTGGTATCTGTGGTTTTGCCAATACCGTTGATACCCTTTCAGCTATTAAATACGCTACTGTTAAACCAATCCGCGATGAAGACGGCTACATCTACGATTACGAGACAACCGGTGACTATCCACGTTGGGGTGAAGATGACCCTCGTTCTAATGAATTAGCAGAATGGTTGATCGAAGCCTACACAACTCGTCTTCGCAGTCACAAGCTTTACAAGAATGCAGAAGCAACCGTATCACTTTTGACTATCACATCTAACGTGGCTTACTCTAAACAAACTGGTAACTCACCAGTCCACAAAGGTGTCTATCTCAATGAAGATGGCACTGTCAACCTATCTAAGTTGGAATTCTTCTCACCAGGTGCCAACCCATCTAACAAGGCTAAAGGTGGCTGGTTGCAAAATCTCAACTCTCTTGCCAGCCTTGACTTTGCTTATGCAGCCGATGGTATCTCATTGACGACCCAAGTTTCACCACGTGCTCTTGGTAAGACTCGTGAAGAACAAGTTGATAACCTGGTCACTATCCTTGATGGTTACTTTGAAAACGGTGGCCAACACGTCAACCTCAATGTCATGGACCTCAAAGATGTCTACGACAAGATCATGAGCGGGGAAGATGTCATCGTTCGTATCTCTGGATACTGTGTCAACACTAAATACCTGACTAAGGAACAAAAGACTGAATTGACACAACGTGTCTTCCACGAAGTCCTCTCAATGGATGACGCTGCTGAAGCTCTCTCAGGACAAGCAAAATAGAAGCTATCAGCAAAAAGACTTTGCCTAACTTAATGGCAAAGTCTTTTTGCTATGTTTATAAATCGTACTATATAGTCGAATGAGTGATAAATATCCACAAACCAACTTATGAGGATCATGAATGTAGCAAACTCTCTAGATCATAACTCTTATTTATAAAATTAAAAGTTAAAACAAACCGTCTGTTAGCAATTTATAAAATTGAGATAATATCATACTGAGAATTACAAATCTCTATAAATTATTTTCTTATACCTAGTTCAATCGTATTATTAATAATAAGCATTATACAATCTATACCAGTTGATCTCAATAGTTCTTGCTCCTCTTTTGAGCGCTCAAAATACAACAATTCATCTACAATAGATGAAATAAAATCAAAAATTACCCCAGAAAGAACCTTTAACCTTTGACTTTCTCTACAACCAGTATAATATAAAAAGCATTGATATGTTAAATCTTTCACTTTGGAATTGTGCTCTTTTAATATTAGTTTAACTTTAGGTATCGTCAATGCTAGCATTTCAATTTGAGTATGAAAATCTTCATTTTCATTTTCTACCAATTTATCGACCAAGATCTCTAAACATTGTCTAGGATCTTTTTTAAATAAATTTAGAAAGTCTTGATTATTAATATCATCAAATAAACGGATAAATGTACTATTATAATCATCTAGCAATGATATTAAAATTGCTTCTTTATCAGAAAAATAAGAATATAAAGTACCTATAGATACACCCGCCTCTTTTGCAATTTCATTTGTTGTGACATTAAAGTAATTTTTTTCAGAGAAGAGTTGTTTCGATGTCTCTAATATTCTATTTAACTTATCAATACTCCTTTTCTGAGAGGGAATTCTCACTTCGTTTACCATTTCTACACCCACTTTATCAATAATATTATTTAACTATATTAACTGTTATACTATCATATTTTCAAAAAAAACCAAGTTATCACCCACTCAAAAATATGAGTGTTTTTTCATGTTTTTATTGACAATCACCCCTAGAAGATATATCATTAAAAACATGAGTGATAGCTCATTTTTAAGGAGGGTTCTATGTTAAAAAAAGTAATGTTGACAACTGCAATGTGTCTCGGTATCTTTTTGGTCATGTTGGATACAACGATTATGAATATTGCTTTACCTGCAATTAAAGTAGGGATAAATGTCAGTACAGATAAGTTATCTTGGGCTTTGAATGCTTATACGATTGTATTTGCAACTTTTACAATTCCCTTAAGCAGATTGGCAGATATTTATGGTAAAAAGAAATTATTAATTATTGCATTTCTATTATTTGGAATAGGTAGCTTGCTTTCAGGGTTATCTAATGGTTTTTATCAGTTGATTAGTGGCAGAATAATTGCTAGTTTTGGAGCCTCTATTTTATTACCAGTTGGTAATTCTTTAGGAATTTCAACCTGGAGTGTTGAAGATAGGTTTAAGGTGGTGGCGGCATTAGGGCTGACTCAAGGGGGTGCTGCTGCGATTGGTCCTACTCTGGGGGGAGTTATTACTGATAACTTATCTTGGAATTGGATTTTCTTTATTAACATCCCAATTGCTATCGTTGCTATTATTCTATTGGCTATTTCATATAAAGCTGTAGAGAAAGTTTTAGATATAAAAACAGATTGGTTTGGCAGTTTTATTTCTATGTTGGGACTTTTCGCAACAACTTTAGGCTTGATTAAATATAGAGAGTGGGGGATCAGTGATTCGAAAACTTTAACTTGTTTAGTTATTGCCCTTGTTTCCATTGTACTATTTATTGGTGTGGAAAATCATGTGGATTATCCTATGATTGATTTAGGACTTTTTAAAAAGAAAGTCTTCACAGTATCTTCGTCAATCGCTTTCGTTGCTCAATTTTTTTATATTGGAGTTATTGTCGTTTTACCAACCTATCTTACTCTTGTTTTAAATAAAACTGAGCTGGATGCTGCTTTGATTTTACTACCAATGTCAATTACAGTCTTTTTATTCGGGGGTGTGGGAAGTTTACTGATTAATAAACTTGGTCCAAGATTGTTAGTTTTTGTTGGTTTGTTCTCGATTTTGTTATCCTATTATTTACTAACACATTGTGATGCTACTAAAATTTCATCCATTACCCTGGCAACATTTATCTTAGGGATTGGCTTCGGTATTATTGCTGGACCAATAAATGTTTTGGCGGCTTCAGATTTTTCAGGAGAAATATTAACTGCTTCTCAAAGCGTTATTAGTGTTGTTAGACAAATTGGTTCTGTTTTTGGAGTTTCTGTATTTATGTCTATGGTAACTTCCCGATTAAATAATCTTTCGGTTTACAACTTACCAAATATGTCAAATGCATATATTTCAATATATAAACTGTGGTTATTGCCATTGCTGTTCTTACTAGTACTAGCCTTTCTTTTTCCCAGAAAAGAAAACTATTTAGAAAATTCAAAGAATAATAATTATTAAAATAGAGATTATGAAAGAAAATAAAAAATTTCATAATCTCTTTAATCATTTTATTGACTACAAAAATTAAATATCCCTTACTGTCTACTAAGTTCTTCTTTAATAACAGCAATCAACTCATCGCGATCCATAATCCACTGGGCACGTTCATCCTTATCATAGGTACGATTGGAAAGAAAAATAACAGCCCTTTGTGCCTGACGGTGGTACATGATAAAGGTTCCCGTATAACCAGTATGTAATAACCAATCCCCTTGCTTATCCCAAGCCAAACTACGCTCCTTATCCCCAGATGGCGCAAAGTTATGATTGAGAAAACGGGCAAAATCTCCAGAGAGATAATGGTCTAAAAAGTATTCCAGATCCTTGATCGTAGAAAAGAGACCAGCAGAGCCAATATGGTTTCCCAAAATCTTTGCCTTAGGATCATGCACAAAACCCTCAGGACCCCCTTTGAGAGTGGGAACGGCCTGATCAACCGGACCAAATTGGGTACGGGTCATGTGAAAGGGTGCAAAAACACGTTCATAAAAGAGCTGATCCAGATCCATGCCTGTCATATGTTCTAGCATAAAGCCCAGCAGTATAAAATTAATATCCGTATAGCGAAAGCTATAATCATCAGTCACCCTAATCTCATCTATAGCAGCTTTTAACTCGTCAGAATCTAGCTGATCACGATTGGGAATAAAAGGATCAATACCTGAGGTATGGGTTAGCAGCTGGCGAATCGTTACTGTTTCCTGCTTAAAATCGGGATAATAGAAATGCAAGGGTTGATCTAATGCCAGCATCCCTTTATCAATCATCTCAATCACAACCGTCCCAACACCAACCACTTTGGAAACACTAGCCAAATCATAATTTAAGTCAGGTATTACCGCTCGATGGCCATCTTGAGTTCCTAAATAGTATTCCTGCCACTCACCATCATAAAGCGCCAGGCTGGCACCTCGATAGATACCAGCCTGAATTTGTGATTCAATTTTATCTAAAATAGCTTTCATTTATTAAACCATACCTCTATCTGATTAGGAGCGCTTACAACAAGGACACGTTGGGCACGATCTAGGTAAACTTCTTGACCATGATCAAGCAGATAATCTCTCAGTGCCGATAAATCATAATCCTTTTCCACTTGATATTCGATCAATTCGAGATCCCAAACCTCACTGGGAGCAGCAGAAAGATCTTCCCCCTGAGCTTCCACCAATTCTGGTAAAACATCTACACCATCAAATAAATCGTAGAAAGCAGTTTCTTTTTCTAATTGAGCAACATTGAGGACCAGATGGTCGAGTCTAAAAGCTGACAAGCCTTCAAAAGTATCATCTCCAGCAGTAAAACTAAGCCCCTCATCATCAATAATTGTCAAATCAGCCACATCATCCTCAGCATGAAGAACAAACCGATCGTTTTCTGGAGAAAAGATTTCAAAAGCGTAGCCATGCTCACCTTTATAGAGTTGAGTATAAGCAATTCCTCTCGCTAAGAGAGCCTCAATCTCCTTGGGATCGGACACTCTAACAAAAATCGTCTGTAACTTTTTTGTTCCCTCTACCTCTCGAACAGTAAACGATGGAGACTCTTCTGTAACCAGTCGTACTTCCTTCTCAACATGACCACCAAAAAAGACCATAGCACTTTCTTCCTTGATGACTTTAAAGCCAAGTTGGTCACGGTAAAAGCGAGTATTGATCTCACGATTGTTCACACGCAAGAAAGGAGCTGATAAACGGATACCATCAAATAGTGTCATAATTATTCTATCCTTTATTAAATTTCTAGCAGGCATAAGGAGCACTAGCCTATGCCCCCCAACTATTAGTTCCATTGTAGTCAAAATGATCTTATTTGACAAGAAATATTGTGCAGCTAAAAAAAGAGTTTACTATTAGCTGTTTTTTCTGTAAACTTATACTATGAATAAAGATATCATTTTACACCTCATCCAAGCCCTTTTGGTTATCTCCATGCTGGCTATCATCCTGCGCTTTTACTTCCATATTAAGCACAAAAAAATCAATGTCTTTAGCCGATTCTTTACAGGTCTATGGATAGGTTTTTTAACCGATATGCTAGATACACTAGGTATTGGCTCTTTTGCAACCACGACGACCTTGCTAAAAATCACCAAAATCAATGACGATGATAGCAAGCTCCCAGGTACCATGAATACTGTCCATGTCATCCCTGTTATTGTACAAGCCCTCTGCTTTATCACTGCTGTCAGAGTTGAGCCCCTGACCTTGATTTCAATGGCTGCTGCTTCTTTTATTGGTGCCCTTTTTGGAACCCGCTTAACCAAGAACTGGAACGAGCGCCTAGTCCAAGCTATTCTAGGAAGCCTACTAATCATAGCAGCCATCATCATGATCTATCGTATGGTATCAAATCCAGGAGGAAACTTATCAGATGCTGTTCATGGTCTCCATGGCGTCTGGTTGATCATAGGGGTTGTATACAACTTTATTATCGGTATTCTCATGACCATGGGGCTAGGAAACTACGCACCAGAATTAATCTTCTTTTCTCTCATGGGACTCAGCCCAGTCATCGCCATGCCAGTAATGATGCTGGACGCTGCTATGATCATGGTTGCTTCTAGTAGCCAATTTATCAAGGAAGATCGGGTTAATTGGACTGGTTTTGCTGGCATCGTCATCGGAGGAGTGGCCGGAGTTCTCTTAGCGGTTAAATTCCTGACCAGTATTGACATCAATGCCCTAAAAACTCTTATTATTGGTATCGTTATCTTCACAGGAGTTATGCTGATCCGCTCTTCCCTCATCAAGCGCCAACCTCTATCAAAACACTAGTAAAAAGCAACTAATAAATAGATAAGGCTGAGACAAAAGTTCTCAGCCCTATCTATTTAATTAATGTATAGGAAAAGCACAGTTTAGTCAAACAAGTAATAGCTTTAGCAAGCCTAAATACCCACCGAAACGTATCTTATCCAACCTTATAAAATCTTATCTCCAATATTAAACCAGACCTTTTATACAGCACAAAAAGAGTGGGATAGAAATCAATCATTCAGAGATGATTTTTATCCCACTC
Organism: Streptococcus sp. ALY_208; assembly: GCF_058314295.1. Taxonomy (NCBI): domain Bacteria; kingdom Bacillati; phylum Bacillota; class Bacilli; order Lactobacillales; family Streptococcaceae; genus Streptococcus; species Streptococcus sp. ALY_208. Next base: position 59,616 of record NZ_JBZFUI010000007.1, read on the forward strand.
TTTTTATTTATATCATTAAGATAGGTAAAGTGCCTTAAAGGCTGCTGCCGCAATAATACCGGCAAGGATAGGCGCTACAACAGGCACCCAAGCATACCACCATTTAGAGTCACCCTTGTGCTTACCAAGGACTGTCACCGGCATAAAATGGTGAACCAAACGTGGACCAAGGTCACGCGCCGGATTAAGGGCAGGACCTGTCGCACCACCAAGTGAAATAACAAGAGCTGCGACCAAGAATCCAAGACCAATATGAGCACCTTCAATAGACCCTGAGAAGATAGGACCAGCCTGAGCATTAACACTATTCATAGCTTCCGTATAAGTAGTTCCTTGCTTAATAGCTAGATCACGAATCATTTCGGTTCCATGATAATTCTTAGTCAATGCCAAAGCCCCAAAGAACAAGACAAATGAACCAACAAATTCATTAATAAAGCCATTGATCTTGGACTGACGACGACTTTCAACACTGCCATCATCTAATGCAGAGATTGTTGAGAATGAGCCTAGAATACTATTTGGATTTTCTGTTTTTTGGAAATAAGCTGACAGAGCATAAACCAAAATAGTTTGACCAAGGATGGCTCCGATAAACTGAGCAAGGAGATAGCCAGGAACAAAGGTCCAATCAAACAAACCAGCTGTTGCCAATCCGATCGTAAAGGCTGGATTAATGTGGTTACCTGATACTGTACCAAACATAAGCGCTGGCATCATAACAGCAAAACCATAACCAAAGCCAATCATTAACCAACCGGCTCCACTACCCTTAGTTCCTTTCAGTTCTGCATTCGCAACGGCTCCATTTCCTAGCATCACCATCAAGGCCGTAGCGATAACTTCCGTTACATAATTCAACAGCGCTTGATGTGTCAAGGCCTCTTTAAAAAATTCGTTCATATGTCTAGTCATTCCCTTCTTCTTTTCAAGTTTTAGACAGTTACCATTTTATCAAGTATAATTGATAAAGTAAAGCTATTACAGTAAGAAAAAACCTGATACACAGGGAGGACATTATGCGTTATAATCAATTTTCCTATCTACCAACCCAAGCCGACACAGCTCTCAAAGAACTAGAGGAGCTTGGCTTTCCTTATCAATTAGATCAAGATCCCAAAAGCAACCTCGAAGCCTTCCTCAATCGTTTTTTCTTTAATTATCCCGATCCAGAAATCCCTATTAGCCAGTTAATTGCCCACCCCACTATGGATCTGTTGAGTTTTCTGCGATCAGACTTAGAACTAAGCCCAGAGATCTTCTATACCGTGGCACTGCAGCTTCTGGAATTTGTCCCTCATGTTGACTTTGAAGACAGCATGGATTTCATTCAAGAAATTAACTTCCCCATCCATTATCACAAAGATAGCTTGCTTCTGAATCTCCATCAACTCTTAGCAACCAGGCAAAAAACAGGTATGACCCTGCTGGATCGATTAGTCAGTCAAGGGTTAATACCTCTTGATAACCACTACCATTACTTTAATGGTAAGAGCTTAGCCAGCTTTGATACCAGTCAAGTCATCCGTGAAGTCGTCTACGTCGAGACTGGTATCGACAGTGATCAGGACGGCCAACCAGACCTAATACGTGTTCATATCATCCGCCCCAAGACTAGCCACAAGGTTCCCGTCATCCTGACTGCAAGCCCTTATCATCAAGGGACCAATCCCGTTGCTAACGACAAAAAAATGCACCAAATGACTGGTGAGCTTACTATCAAACCAAGTGGTACTATCCCTATCGAACCGATTTCTATCCCCGAACCGACCTATACCAAGAGTCACGCTCCCGTCGACAATCACCTCGAAACCTTTACTCATATCGCTAACTATACACTCAATGACTACCTGCTAGCACGTGGTTTTGCTAATATCTACGTCTCTGGCATTGGTACCAAGGCCTCTCAAGGCCTGATGACCAGCGGTGACTACCAACAAGTCACAGCCTATCGAGCTGTTATCGACTGGCTCAATGGTAAAGCCAATGCCTATACCAGTCTAAAGAAAAATTATCAGGTCATCGCCGACTGGACCAATGCTAAAGTGGCCACTACTGGTATCTCCTATCTAGGCACCATGTCTATTGCCCTAGCCACTACAGCTGTCGAGGGATTAGAAGTTATCATTGCAGAAGCAGGTATCTCATCTTGGTACGACTACTATAGAGAAAATGGACTGGTCTCCAGCCCAGGAGGCTACCCTGGTGAGGACTTAGATGTCCTGACTGAATACACCTATTCTCGTAATCTCCTGGCAGGCGATTACTTACGTCACAATGACCACTACCAAGGCTACCTGAGCAAGATGACCCAAGAACTAAATCGACAAACCGGAGACTACAGTCAATTTTGGCAGGAACGTAACTATGTCGCTCACGCTGATAAAGTCCAAGCCGAGGTAGTCATGGTTCATGGTAGTCAGGACTGGAATGTGAAACCTCTGCACGCTTATCAATTCTTCCGTGCTTTACCAAGCAACCTCCCAAAACATCTCTTTCTCCATAATGGCATGCATGTCTACATGAATAATTGGCAGTCCATAGACTTTCGTGAAAGCATGAATGCTCTCCTATCCAAAAAACTCCTTGACCTAGATAATCATTATCAGCTCCCAGAAGTGATTTGGCAGGACAATCAAAAGGAACAAACCTGGAAGGTCTTAGAAGGATTCGGCAGTAACACTGCCATCAACTATCCTCTAGGCGATCGGGAGGATAGCATTGGCAACCACTACGCACAAGATCTATTCGAGACTTTCTCCAAAGACTACCACACCTTCAAATCGGCCCTGTTTAAAGGCAAGTGCAACCAGCTAACCATTGATATTAATGTTAAAGAAGCGATACGTCTCAATGGTCGTCCTATCCTAAATCTCAGACTCAAGTCATCAAGCCCAAAAGGACTGATTTCAGCTCAACTTCTAGATTTTGGGGCTAAGAAACGCTACCAAGACACTCCCAAAATCAAAGAAGCAAAAGGGATCGATAATGGGCAGTACTATATGATCGAACATTGTATGGAGCTCCCCTTTAAACAAGACGACTGGCGAGTGATTTCAAAAGCCTCCCTCAACTTGCAAAACCGCACCTCCCTTCTTAATATCCAAGAGGTCCCAGCAGATCAATGTCTAGATCTCACTTTTGAGCTCCAACCTAGTATCTATCAGTTAGAAGAAGGAGACCAGCTGCGCCTAGTCCTTTATACAACAGACTTTGAGCATACCATAAGAGATAATAGTAATTATCAGATAACTGTAGACCTTGCTCATTCCCAACTTCAATTACCCATAGACTAAAACAGCAAAAAGCGATCTGAGTTTTCAGACCGCTTTTTCTCATGATTGCTGAATCGGTAGAAAATTTCCCACGATTTTGCCGACAATACGGGGATTTTCATCATAGGGAGCTAGCTTATCCGCATATTTTTTATTGATAGAAACCAGGCGGAGACCAGACTCTTCACGATAGACACGCTTGATATAGGTTTGCCCGTCCCACTCAACAGCATAGACAGCCCCGTCATAGTCAAAGCCTGATTGCTTAATCAAGACCACTTCGCCATTGAGATAAGTAGGCTCCATAGAATCGCCAAAGACCCATGAGGCAAAGTCATGATCCAACTCCTCATCATAGAAGACCTCATCATAGTTTCCATCATTAAAATAACTAAATCCTGTACCAGCTGATAGACGCTCATAGACCTTATACGCATAGAGCTGCTTGGAGGATGTCCCAATCATCTGATTTTGATTGGCCAAGAGCGCATTAGCATAGTCGAGTGTTTTCTTTTGATTGCTCTTGCTGAGCTGAACATACGTTTCCACAATCTCATGTTCAGATAAAAAGAAAGACGGACTGACCTTTAAAATTTGACTCAGCTTTTGCCAATTTTTCTGATTAGGCTTAGTATTACCATTTTCCCAGTTAAAGTAAGACGGTCTGGAAATTCCTAGCTCTCTAGCCACATCAGCCTGGGATAACCCCAGCTCCTGACGACGGCGCTTCAATTTTTCTGCTGAAAACATGTACCCTCCCCAATAAATGATTAGTCTAGTAACTTACTGTTAGTATAACATGCAACTCTTTCATGAGCAAGAAGAAAAAAGAGAGTAGGATAACAAAATCATGGTTTTGTTCTCCTACTCTCTTATAAACCATTTTTGGTATTTCCAATATTAGGACTTCCAAAAATTATCAAAGATAGTAATAGGAAGATGACGCTTATGCTCACCCTTATACCACCAGCTTTCAATCCTTTCCCTAGCCTCTTGACTAACCGATTTTCCTTCCAAATAATCATCAATAGCTTGATAAGTCACCCCAAGGGCAACTTCATCTGCAATACCCGGTTTATCTTCTTCAAGGTCAGCCGTTGGAATCTTTTCATACAGAGCCTTGTCAGCACCCAACTCTGCCAAAAGCGCCTTTCCCTGGCGCTTATTGAGACGATAAAGAGGTAAAATATCCGCACCACCATCACCAAATTTAGTGAAAAAGCCCGTAATATTTTCAGCCGCATGGTCTGTCCCAATGACTGCCCCTTGCTTTTCTCCCGCTACAGAATACTGAGTAATCATCCGCTGACGCGCTTTGATATTACCCTTATTAAAATCAGAAACCGTTATACCAGCCTTGGCTAATTCACTCACTTGCCCATCGACAGCTTCCTTGATATTAATAACAAGAGACAGATCCGGCTGGATAAAGTCTAGTGCACGCTGAGCATCCGCTTCATCTGACTGGACGCCATAAGGCAAGCGAATAGCAATAAATTGGTAACTATCATCACCCGTCTCTTGGCGCAACTCCTGCATAGCTAGCTGAGCCAAGCGACCGGCCAGGCTAGAATCCTGCCCACCAGAAATACCTAGTACATAAGTTTTCAAAAAAGGATGCTTTTTCATGTAATCCTTAAGAAAATCTACAGATCGACGAATTTCTTCCTTGGGATCAATCTCTGGCTTGACCCCTAACCTTTTAATAATAGTTTCTTGTAAAGTCATGACAACTCCTTCTAGATTTTCCCATTCTTAATCCAAGTGCATCTGATTCGCTTTATTACGCAGGGTATCAATCAAGTCCATCTTATCCTGCCAAATATCTGGAGCCAGATCGACAGGATAATCCTGAGGATTGAGCACCCGCTTATACTCATCCCAAAGATCATCTAGTTTCTCCTTAGAATAAGCTTTAATAGCTGCCAAGCTTGGCAACTCATAAACTAGACGTCCCCGATCAAAGATATCTACCAGGAGGGGCTCAGCATCAAAGTTTGTCACCATCTTACTGATATAAGTATAAGTTGGATGGAACATCTTGAGTTCCTCAACTTGGTTAAGATCAACATCATGGTAAGTGATATAATCCCCTTCTGATTTCCCCTTTTCACGACTAGTGATCCGCCAAACCTGCTTCTTACCCGGAGTCGAGACCTTCTCAGCATTATTAGACAGTTTGATCGTATTTTGCATCACTCCCTGATCATCCTCCAAAGCAACGATCTTATAAACCGCTCCTAGCGCTGGCTGATCATAAGCTGTGATTAGCTTAGTTCCAACTCCCCAAACATTAATCTTGGCTTTTTGCATCTTGAGATTGAGAATAGTATTTTCATCCAGATCATTAGAAGCATAGATCTGAGCGTCTGGGAAGCCTGCTTCATCTAGCTGCTTGCGTACTTTTTTGGAGAGATAAGCCAGGTCGCCCGAGTCCAAGCGAACACCCTTAAAATTAATACGATCTCCAAACTCTTTAGCGACACGAATAGCAGCAGGAACACCCAAACGAAGTGTATCATAAGTATCAACTAAGAAGACACAATCCTTATGAGTCTCAGCATAAGCCTTAAAAGCATCATAATCATTGCCAAAGGTCTGAACCAAGGCATGGGCATGAGTCCCTGACACAGGAATATCAAAAAGTTTACCCGCCCGAACATTGGAAGTCGCATCTGCCCCACCAATAATCGCTGCCCGTGTGCCCCAAATAGCTGCATCCATTTCTTGGGCACGACGTGTTCCAAACTCTAGGAGCGGTTCATCATCAATAACTGATCGAATCCGTGCAGCCTTGGTTGCAATCAAGGTCTGATAGTTAACAATATTTAAAATGGCTGTTTCGACCAGCTGGCACTGGGCTAACGGTCCCTCTACCTGAACAATAGGCTCATTGGCAAAGACCAAGTCCCCTTCCTTAGCCGCTCTGACGGACAAGGTTATCTCAAGATTTTCCAAATAGTCTAAGAAATCCTTAGGATAGCCCAAATCTTTCAAATAAGCTAAATCGGTTTCTGAAAAGGTCAAATGATTGAGATAATCAATAATTCGCTCCAAACCAGCAAAAATCGCATAGCCATTAGCAAAAGGCTCTTTTCGAAAATAAACCTCAAACACAGCCTTTTTATTATGAATCCCTTGGTTGAAATAGACCTGCATCATATTGATCTGATAAAGGTCTGTATGCAAGGTCAAACTGTCGTCCTTATACATCGGAAAACTCCTTTAAAATTTGTGACTATTATAACATAAATAGGAAAACTAGCGCTAAGGCAAAGATTTTCAAACCTCAAGTTATCTTTCTCCACCAACCTATAAGCAAATTCACTAAATATTCTGCCCACAGGATTTGTCCATATCTGCCTATTTAAACATTCAAAAAAGACTAGTCTACAAAGTAATATCACTGCACTCTTCTTAAACTTTTATACTAAATAAAAAAGCCTTGGATGAAAGCCAAGACTCATTCGCACATCTATATTTAACAGATTTACCTAGTAGCGGGTGTCCTTAACTTAGGACATATTCCTATCTTTATACTGGACTGTTTAGCCACTAGGCAAGTGATAGACATTTCTCAAACGACTAAAGATGATCTAATCTTATAAACGTTGTTCATCTTATATCCGAGACTGTGCTGCTTTTACGCATAACCACTTGACAAATGGTTCCCATGACCAAAATCCAAAGGGTCGAGCCGACTGCTCCGATAAAGGTTGACTGTTGCAGAAAGAGTGACAAATAGATAAAGCCAAAGAAGGCAATAGTCAAGGGGTTAAGCACCTTATAGGCTGGCATGAGAAAGCCATTCGCCATAAAGTCTTGCGATTTGCGATAACGTAGATGGGCCAGCATAGTAAGGGCATAGATAGCAATATAAACCCCTGAAGAAGATGAGGTGATAACAGTAAAACTATCAGAAATCCAGGGAACTACGCTGAGAATGGCCGCAATAACCATAAATCCAGCTGAGGTAAAGATAGCATTTTGCGGGACATTAGTTCGAGACAGACGATTAAGTTGGTAGCGATCTAAGGCAGGCGTTTCTCTAGCCAATTGGTAGAGGTGGCGGCCGCTGGAATAGAGCATAGAATTGAGGGAGGAAGCTGCTGCTGTCAAAACTACAAAGTTTATAAGAGCAGCTGCCCAGTTGACACCGGCTAACTTAAATACCATAACAAAAGGAGACTGGTCATCAGGCAGCTGCCTCCAAGGGAAGATTGACATAATAGCAATCAAGGCTCCTACATAGAAGAACATAATTCGACTTGGAATAGCATGAATGGCCTTAGGCAGAACCTCTCTAGGGTTCTTAGTTTCAGATGTTGTAATCCCGACAAACTCAATAGCCTGATAGGCGAAGAAGACCATTTGGAAGGCCATAAAAAAATGATCAATTCCTAAAGGGAAAAACTTAAAACCATGGAAAATATTGGTGAGACTAGCGTGGCCAACCGGAGTCTGAAAGCCAGTCAGCACCATAAAAATGGCTGTTGCAATCAAGGCTAGAATAGCAATGATCTTAATCATCCCAAACCAGAACTCTACTTCACCAAAGACAGCTACGGCGACAACATTGACTCCGCAGAGGATCAAGAGAAAGACCAACTGAATCAGCCAACTGGGAGCGCTGGGAATGAAGTATTGAACATATTTAGCAATGGCAGTCAACTCTGCCATCCCTAAGAGTACCAAGGATATCCAGTAGGACCAGCCAGCGAAATAGCCCCAGCCCTGTCCCAAGTACTTGGTAATAAAGTTAATAAAGGTATGTTGGTCGGGATCTTGAAAAAGCATCTCCCCAATTCCTCGCATCATCAGGTACATAAAAATTCCTGTGATGATATAAACCAAGACAATGGAAGGCCCCGTCAGGTGAATGGACTTCCCAGCTCCCAGAAAGAGTCCTGTCCCAATAGTTCCAGCAATGGCAATAATCTGGACATGACGGTTGGTCAATCCCCGATCCATACCATTTTTCTCTGTCTCAGCATCTGCCTCGTTTGTATGTTGTTCTGACATTTCAACTCTCAATCTGTCCCTACTAGCCCAGACAGGCTAAAGGTTCAAATCCTTTTCTCCTTCTAAAGTATAGGTCATATTATAGCACAATTCCAACAATAAGAAAAAAGCACCCCCAGATGGGATGCTCAAAGATACCCGTTAAACAAAGGCTTTGCCAGACAATCCTGCAAACTTAGCCCAATTCGGCAATATAATTATAAACCTCTTGGCCAGCGATGGCACCATCACCAACAGCTGTTGTAATTTGCCGCAAATCTTTTTGACGAAGGTCTCCGATCGCATAAATACCTGGGCGACTGGTCCTCATTTTCTCATCAGTAATGACCCACCCTGCTTGATCAGTAATACCTAAGTCAGCTACCATACCTGAAACAGGATCTAAACCAACATAGATGAAAACACCACCAAAATCATGATTAGTCACTTGTCCAGTCTTAACATTTTTGATAGCTACCGAGCGAACCTTGACATCATCACCCTTGATTGCTTCAACTACTGAATCCCAGATAAAATCGACCTTTTCATTAGCAAAGGCACGGTCCTGAAGAATCTTTTGAGCACGGAGTTCATCACGGCGATGAACGATCGTTACTTTTTTAGCAAATTGAGTCAGATAAAGTCCCTCCTCAACAGCTGAGTCGCCGCCACCAACGACCAAAAGCTCTTGGTCACGGAAAAAAGCACCATCACAAACCGCACAATAGGATACACCACGACTATTATAAGTATCTTCACCAGGTACCTCAAGGAGACGGTGCTTAGCACCCGTTGCCAGAATAATTGTCTTAGCATCATAGTGCTCCTCAGCCGTTACCACGCGCTTAAAGTCCCCATGATCTTCAATTCTTTCAACGATGCCATAAATATTTTCTACCCCAAATTTTTCTAAGGGCTCATACATTTTCATGGATAGCTCAGGCCCTGAGATAGCCTCATAACCAGGGTAATTTTCAATATCAGATGTATTATTCATCTGTCCTCCCGGTGCCCCTTGCTCAACAATCCCAACTTTAAGATTGCTACGACCAGCATAAAGAGCCGCTGTCATACCGGCAGGTCCCGATCCAATAATTAATGTATCATACAACATAAATCATACTCCTTTTATACAATGTTAGGCTAACATCAACCACTACATCGCATCTGTCAAATATTCAACAATAGTCACTAACTCGATTTAACCATAATGATAATTGCCAAAAAAGCAAAAGACAAGATCGGAATCGAAACCATCACCATCATAATGCCATCATATAGAGCATTTTGACGGGCCTTCACTGTCTTATCTTTTTGCTTGAGTGCGCGATAAACCAGCCAAAAAATCAGGGCTAAAACCGTAAAAATCACTGCTGAAATCAACCCCTGAATATAGAAACTAAAAATATCTTTTAACATCCCACAGTCCTTTATACCACCAAAATAAGAGAGAACCGCCTAGCCTCTCTTTTGATGGTTAGTCAAATAATAAGTCTCCTTATTATATCAAACGTAAGATTTTTTGTAACTAGCAAAAAATTCCTTAGTCCGCTCTTCCTTAGGATGATTAAAGAGTTCTTCGGGACTTCCTTGCTCAAGTACATGCCCCTTATCAAGAAACAGAACCTTGTCCGCAACCTGTGCCACAAAATTCATATCGTGACTAACCAATACCATAGTTTGTCCTGATTTAGCAGCATCGAGAATTGATTTTTCAACCTCTCCAACCAACTCTGGATCAAGCGCTGATGTTGGCTCATCTAAAAGAAGAACATCTGGTTTCATCGCCAGAGCACGTGCCAAAGACACCCGCTGCTTTTGTCCACCAGATAAATGACGGGGATAGTGATTTTCCCGATCTGATAGACCAACCTTACGCAATTCCTCCTTGGCAATATCTGTCGCTTCAGCATTAGAAAGCTTCTTAACAACTTTTAAACCTTCCTTAACATTATCTAGGGCTGTGCGACGCTCAAAAAGATTGAATTGCTGAAAAACCATTGCCAATTTCCGACGCAAGGTCAGAATCTCATCCTTAGTAATCGTTTCAAAATTAACTTTGAAATCATCGATTTCAATCTTTCCAGAATCTGGCTCTTCCAAATAATTCAAACTTCGTAAGAAAGTAGACTTACCTGCACCAGATGCACCGACAAGGGCAATAACTTCTCCTTTTTTAATTTCTAAATCAAGACCATCTAAAACCTTTTGACCAGAAAAAGCTTTTGTTAAGTTGGTAATCTTAATCATTAGCGCAAATCTCCTTCCTCAACAAGCTTATCTTCAGGATCCGGAATAGACAAGCGTTTCTCAATATACCGGCCAACATTCTCAGTAATAATGCTTAAGAACCAGTAAATAAGTCCTACAGCAATATAGCGCTCAAAATAACGAAAATCACGACCGGCAATGACTTGCGCTTGGGCATACATTTCTACAATACTAGCACTAAAAGCCAATGAAGTTCCCTTAGTCATCCCAATCAGCGTATTGATAAGCGTTGGCGTTGCAATAACAGCTGCATTAGGAATAATCACTCGACGATAAATTTGAATATTAGTCATCCCCAGACTCTTAGCCGCTTCGATTTCACCTGAGCTAACAGCTTGAATAGCCGCTCGGAGAGTTTCACTCACATAAGCTGCCTCATTAAACCCAAAGGCAATGACAACATAGATAAAATTAGGAATCTTATTGACATTAACTGTCCATCCATGCATATCATGCATGTAACGTAAAAACAAGGGAATACCAAAGAAGGAAATCATCAGTTGAACTAAAACCGGTGTCCCCCTCAAAAAGCTAACAAAGACCGCTTGCATCTGATAAAGAACTGGAACACGGTTAATCTTTACCAAGGCAAAGACTAATCCTAGCACCAAGGCGATCAAAGCCCCAACCACAGTCAACCACAAAGTTGTCGGTAGGTAATGTATGATACTAGGAATGGCGGCAAAAACTTCACGAATACTAAAGTAAGCTGTAAAATTATCACTCCTAGTCTCTGGAAAGAGATTAACAAAGCCATCGTAGATACCTGAATCAATTAAAAATCTCCATAGCAGAGTCCCTACAAAGATACTAATCACAAATAAAAATAAAAAGATCAGTGTTTTACCAAGTTCTGATTTCCAAAATATTTGCTCACCAGAATCAACACGAGTTACTTTTTCTGACGTTTTCTGCTTGTTTGCCATACTTTCTCCTATTACCTGTTTAGCTATTCTCTCATTTTACCACCCCTAATAAGACCTGTAAAATAGTTAATCCTAAATAAGAGATAAAAAGAAGCTATGACCTGATAGCTTCTTTCTATCTCATTTTAAAGAAGACACATAATCTCCCTTAAAGTACTTTTCACTTAACTGCTTAAGAGTTCCATCTTTACGTAATTCCTTCAGACGTTTATTGACAAAACTTTGTATTTCTTTACCTTTTTCTGTTTTAGCAAATAAGAAGTATTCCTTACCATCCTTATCGCTACCGATTTTGTCCTTAAGCGGGGTAACCTGAAAGTTAAAGTTTTGGCTTTCTGAAGCATAGGTAGATGAGATTTGATCGTAAAAAATAAAATCAATTTTACCACTAGACAGATCTTGCAGGCGTGATGTCAAACCAGTACTCCCATCCACATAATTAACTGTAATAAGATCCTTGTCAGGATGATCTTCATTCCATTTTTCCAGAGCCTGAGCATAATTAGAACCAGACAGAGCTTCTGTGGACTTACCAGAGAGATCTTCAAAGCTGTCATACTTGGTTCCAGACTTGGTTACAATCGCATAGTTAGAGAGAGAAACAGCGTCGGAAAAGAGATATTTTTTAGCACGTTCCTCATTGTAATTAAAGTCATTAGCTGCAATTTGATACCGCCCTGTATCAATACCAGATAAAATAGAGTCAAATTTAGTCGTTTCAAAACTGACTTCATACTTATCTGAATCCTTAAAAACAGCCTTCATAACCTCTATGTCAAATCCTGTAGGATTGTTATTTTTATCTCGAAAGGTAAATGGCGCTGTATCCGAATCTGTCGCAATGACCACAGTTTCCTTCTTACTGGCATTAGACCCCTTTGAAGAGCAAGCTACCAGCGTCACTGCAGCTATCCCCACTAAGACTGTAAACACTAGTAATTTTTTTAATCGCATATGCTGTCTCCTTCATTCTTCTAATTTTAAGTCTAACACGCCAGACACTATTTGAATAGTAACATTTTTTTATCAGCTGATAGTTAAGAACTATTCCCCAATAAAAGGGTGGAACAAATGTTCCACCCTTTTAGAAACAATCACCGACACACCATAGGCTTCATTGACCAAGACATACCTCAAACGAGGGATGAGATTGCTCAGTCCAACTTTGCCACTGACTTAAAAGGTCTGTTTTTTCGCCTTACGCTGGGCACGTCCCTTAGCCCTAGCCTCAGCTCTACGGTTGCGCTTACGCTTTTCATCTACCTTCCATTGTATTTTTTTCTTATAGCCCGGTTTGATTTTTTTCTTTTTCTTCTTAACCAGACCAATCATCTCAGTATCTAATTTTTGATAAGCTTTTTCACGATTAACTCGGCGATCACGATCATAAGTATCCTGAAATTCACCATTCTTTAACACTTTAGGAACAAAGCGAATCCCCATCTTTTCAAGATCACGGATATAACTATCATCACTCGGCTGATAGAGCGTAATAGCAGTACCAGGCAAACCATTACGCCCTGTACGACCGACACGATGAATAAAGAAGGATAGGTCTTGGGGAATAGCGTCATTAATGACATGACTAATCCCTTCAATATCAATACCACGCGCAGCTAGGTCTGTTGCAACAATATATTCAAACTCTAGTCGCTTGATCTGATTCATCGTCCGCTTACGCTCTCTTGGAGGAATATCCCCATGAATTTTAGCAACCTTAAGCCCATTAGAGACCAAATAATGGTGCAAATCATCCGCACGTTCCTTAGTGTTAACAAAGATCATCGCCATGTAAGGATTTAACTGTTTTAAAATTTCCAAAATTTGGCTATTTCTATCACGCCCCTTGGTCGAAAGCAACCAGTTGTCTATAGTATCTGCAATAACTGTCTGTGTCTTGATCTTCTCCATAACAGGATTGGTCAGATATTTTTTCAAAAAAGGTTGCAACTTTTGCGGAATGGTTGCTGAAAAAACTAAAAATTGGATCTGACTGGGTAAACTAGCTGCAATCCTATCAACATGATCCAAAAAGCCCATATCCAATGTCATATCAGCTTCATCTACGACAAAGGTCTCAGCCTTATGCACATCTAGATAGCCTGATTTAATCAAGTCATAGATTCGTCCAGGTGTCCCAATAACGATCTGAGGCTGACTAACCTGCAATTTATCAATTTGGCGAAGTTTATCCGTTCCACCCACATAATTTACCAGACGGATCTCCTGACTAGACTCAGCAGCTATCACTTTAGCAGCTTCATAAATTTGCCTAGCTAACTCACGACTAGGTGCGGTAATAACAGCTTGAACCTCACCTCTAGCCTCATCCAACTTTTCAAAAATCGGCAACAAGAAAGTATGCGTTTTCCCAGAACCAGTCTTTGACTCACCAACTAGGTTTCGCCCTGATCGAATCACAGGAATTAACTGCGCCTGAACCTCGGTTGGCTCTTGAAAGCCCATCTTTTGAAGGGCAGCATTGATATATGATTTAAAATTATAGTCTTTAAAACTCATGATAACCTCATTTACTAGGGGGAATCCCCTTTCATTACTGTACAAAAGCCTTCTCATTATATCAAAAATATCAGGCTAATAGGGAAGAACAGAAGAAAAAGCATCCTTCCTGGACACTTTTCACTCTTTATTTAACCAGCCACCAGATACCTAGGGCAATCAGACTAGTTAGACCACCTAAAGACCAGAGGAAGGCATCAACCTTCCACTCACTCCAAGTCCCACCTTTTCCGCTCAAACCACCCAATTCTAGGTGATGATGAAATGGTGTCATACGAAAAATTCGACGACCTTCTCCATATTTACGCTTAGTATATTTGAAATAGGTCACTTGAATCATGACCGAAGCAGTTTCTAAAACATATACAAAACCAATAACCAACAAGGTCCATTCTTGCCGAAGAACAATAGACAAAGAAGCCAGCATAGCCCCCAGAGCCAAACTACCAACATCTCCCATAAAAACCTTAGCAGGCTTATGGTTAAAGACAAAGAAACCTAGCAGGGAAAAAATCATGATAACAATCAAGGCCAAAATATCAAATTGCTTTTGAACGAAGGCAATGATACCATAAGCCATCAAGCTAATCACGACCGATATAGAAGCCAAGCCATCGATCCCATCTGTTAAGTTGACCGCATTGGAAAATCCAACAACCCAAAAAAGCACAAAGAAGAGATAGAAAAGCCCTAAATGAAGATGATAACCGAAGACATTGACACTGTCAGTGCCACTCGGCCGTAAGTGTGAAAAGTAAAAAATCAAGCCGGCTGCAATCTGTAAAATCATCTTTTGCCAAGGAGTCAATCCTTCATTGATTTTTTTAAAAATCTTCAAAAAATCGTCCAAAAAGCCAATGATCCCATAAATCACAATAACAGACAAAATACCAGCCGTCGCCCCCAAGGGACCAGTCTGATGGCCTAGTAAGGACTGATAGCCCATCAACAACAGACTCACCAAGGTAGCGACTAGAAGAAAAACAGTCCCCCCCATGGTTGGTGTACCGGCTTTAGCCATGTGCTGCTTAACATCTTCATGCATCTGCTGACCAGCAATCTTTTTGGCCTGATAAAATTTAATGAAGAAAGGCATGCCTACAACCGTCAGTATAAAGGCCAGCAAGCCCGCTCCAATCAATATGACTAACATATTAATCTCCTAGTGTAATCGTTAATTTTTTAACTTTATTAATCTTTGTTTCTGAGTCGATATTTTGCTTGACAACACTACCTGATGAAGACCCCTTGTAACTAATCTCTATACCCTGCCACTTGGCAAAAGCATCAACATTAGCCTTAGTCCAGCCATACATATCAGGTAACTTATCCAGCTTATCAGTCAACAAGAGCACTTGATCACCAGACTTCAAATTAGTACCCGGACTAACTGAGCTTTCCTTGACCTTACTGCCAGTACCAACCGGTACAACATGCACAAGATTTTGACGCAGGGTCACTGCTGCATCACCAGCATTTCCCCCTTTAAAGTCTGGCATCTTATACTTAGTCTCAGCAGAAGCTGAGTTAACCGCTGAAGTAGAGACCAGCTCATCTTGCATCAACATAGCCTGTTCCATAACCGGATTGACCACGTCTTGCCAGTACATACCGCTCCATTTCTTAGGCTTTTTCAGCGTCACATACATAGTAAACTGAGGGTCCTCAGAAGGTACCATAGCAACCACTGAATAGATATAGTCATGCTCACCTTGAGCATAACCGCCATCCTTAGTCGCATACTGGGCAGTACCAGATTTTACCGCAACAGACTGATCACCAACCTTGATAATCGGCCCTTCACCTTTAGCATAGAGCGTTCCATACTCAGGATCCGTACCAACTGTAACCATATAATCACGTGTTTCTTTAGCAGCAGAGGCTGAGACAGGATTTCCTACCACCTCTGTCTTGCTGATGCGGCTCGTATTATCAGAAGGATCATAAACCTGGCTAATAAAACGTGGTTCTAACATCTTACCATCATTGGAAATAGCTGAGAAAGCTCTTAGCATCTGTGCTTCTGTAACAGACACCCCTTGACCAAAGGAAGACATGGCTGCTGTCACTTTATTATCAAGTGATACTAGACCAGAGGCCTCACCCAACATACCAAAACGCGTCGGAAGGCCAAAGCGGAATTTAGACAGATAATTTCCCCAAGTCTCATCACCGAGATCTTGCTCAATCATAGTCATACCCACATTTGAAGAATAAGCAAAGCCCTGAGCCAAGGTCATTGTCTGACCAGCAGAACTACCGCTATTGATAGCCCAGTCATTGATCTCAGCATCAGCTATCTTGATACCATTTCCGTTAAAATAGGTCTTATTAGGATTAAAAGCACCCTCATTGATGGCTGATGCCAAAAGCATCACCTTCATAGTTGAACCAGGCTCAAAATTATTCTCATAGAGCATATTGAGCCAGTTGTAGCCATCCTCGCTCATCCCCTCAAGAGTATCGGCATTGTAGGTTGGGCGCTGAGTTGTTGCTAAAATTTCACCAGTCTTAGAATTGACCAGAGTCGCACTAGCCTCTGTAGCACCACCGGCGTCTTCCATAAACTTATCCATCTTCTTCTCAAGGAAGTTTTGCAAGGTCAAATCCAGAGTCGTATAAACATCCCGACCATCAATAGTATCCTTGACAGTTTTCCCAGTTCCAAAGAGGAGATTACCATTCTCATCTTTTTCATAAGTAATCTGACCGTCTGTTCCAGACAATGTATCATTCATAGAATATTCAAGACCAGTCGATCCAACAAGTGTGACGTCGCCCTTATTGTCGTTTTGAGCCTGTGCAATCCCGATAAATTCAGATGCGAAAGCCCCATTAGGATAGATACGGCTAGCAGTCTCATCAAAGCTTATCCCTTTGATACCAGCCTTCTTAGCCTTTTTTTGAATAGAGCGCATCTTACTGTAAGACAATTTAGCTCCCTTAGAGCCAAAGTAGACTTGAGTCAACTTGTCCTGACCCAACTGCTTGATACTATAATCTGTTTTGACTCCCAACTCATCTTTTAGAATACCCGCCAGAGTCTGATACTGACTAGGTTGAACATAAAGCTTTTCTTGAGAGGCAGAAACATAATTTTTATCAACGATGGCATACACCGTATAGGTCGTTGAATTTTCAGCAATAGCCCGGCCATTTCGGTCATAGATAGAACCACGTCTAGCAGCCTTAGTCAAGGTCATTTGATAGACATCTTTAGCATTTTTGGAGAGATCCACCCCAAATTTACTATCTGTCCCAATGATAATGGCAAAGTTAATAATAAAGACAAAAAAGATAAAAACAGCTGTAATCATCAGATTCTGTCCAACACGCTCACGATTGACCTGAGGCGTTCGACGATCTGTCGTTGCAAAGCTTAAAAATCTATTGAGTAATCGTCTCATGCCCTAGTCTTCACTCCCAATATTTTCAATATGTTCATTATCAATCGTCAAGCCTGCCTTTTCAGCTATCTTAGTAATCCGGTCCGAACGACTCAATTCATTGACTTCCTGATTAGCATTATTGAGAGATGTTTCTTCTTCATTGATTTGGCTATTGATTTCTGTAATTTCCTGCTTGACTTGCAGATTGCGACTCTGCAAATAAATAGTACTCACAGCCATCAAAATAGCAGCCAAAATAATGGAGCCATAAAAAGCAATCTCTAATCTAGAAAACTGGCGAAAACGCCGCTGAAACGCTTCTCGTATCGCACGCTCTTCTCGCTTATCTCTAGCCATACACTCCCCTACCTTCGAATTTTTTCAGCCACCCGCAATTTAGCAGAATGGGCTCTATTGTTTTCACCTAACTCTATATCTGATGGCAAAATTGGTTTACGATTAACAATTTTTACCTTTGGTTGCAGCTCATCTGGAATAAAGGGCAAGCCCTTGGGAACCTCTACTGTTGAAGCTTCCTTAAACAATTGCTTAACCAAACGATCCTCTAACGAATGAAAAGTAATAACAGAGATACGACCATCCACCGCCAGAAGTTCCAAGGCCTGCTGGATAGACTCCGCTGCTGCTCCTAGCTCATCATTGACCTCAATACGAATAGCTTGAAAAATCTGCTTGGCCGGATGCCCCTTCTTTTTTAGTTCCTTAGCCGGCTTAGCAGATTTAATAATGTCTGCCAACTCTGTCGTTGTCTCAATCGGCTTAGCAAGTCTAGCCTGCTCAATCCTTCGAGCCACTTGCTTGGAAAACTTATCCTCCCCATATCTAAAGAAGATTTTCACAAGATCATGATAATCATAAGTGTTAACAACATCATATGCCGTCAGACTAGCGTCACGGTTCATCCTCATATCGAGAGGGGCATCCTTTTTATAAGAAAAGCCACGCTCACGCTCATCCAACTGAGGGCTAGATACACCTAAGTCGTACACAATGCCATCAATGACTTGAACTCCTTCTTGAGCCAGTCGATAGGACAAATGGCGAAAATTATCCTTGATAAAGGTCACCATCCCTCGATCCACATAATCTCTCAAGGCTATTTGAGCATAATCAAGAGCTGCCTGATCCTGATCGAAACAATAAAGATGCCCCTGCTCATTCAACTGAGACAGCAGATAGCGACTATGACCTGCTCCTCCTAAAGTAGCATCAACATAGACACCATCTGGCTTAATAGCCAGCATATCAACGGTCTCATGAAGAAGAACTGTCACATGATGAAATTCATTTGCCATAACTTTTATTTTACCATAAATTAGAGACTTATGTCCCATTATTCTAACTGACCAAGTAAAATAAGAGCACACTCCAAGATAAAGATATCCAACCACTCTAAAATAGACCAAATAAATAAGGCTGAGAACTTTTATCCCAGCCTCTTTAACGTCTTTTTATAGTGATCTATAAAGATCGGCAGCATGCTCAGCTGTAAATCCGTACTCCTCAAAGATCTTAGCACCCGGAGCAGATGCCCCCCAGGTATCAATAGAAAGAACTTTACCATTAAGACCAACATACTTACCCCAGCCAAAGCTAGAGGCTGCTTCAATAGCTAAACGCTTAGTAACTGTCCTTGGCAAGACACTTTCCTTATAACTAGCATCTTGCTCATCAAAAAGATTTTGCGATGGCATCGAAACGACACGCACATGCTTACCTTCCTTTTCAAGAATTTCTTGCGTGTCCAGAGCCAATTTAACCTCAGATCCTGTCGCAATAAGAATACCATCAAGATCTCCTTTGGCTTCAGAAATGATGTAAGCTCCCTTATTGACGCCATCTTTAGCTAGCTCCTTGGTTCCTGACAGGACAGGCAAATTTTGCCGGGTCAAAACCAACATGGTTGGACGATTCGTCTCCGCCAAAGCACGCTGCCATGCAGCATTCGTTTCATTTCCATCTGCTGGACGAATAACATTTAGATTAGGCATCGAGCGCACGCTAGCCAACTGCTCTACTGGCTCATGCGTTGGACCATCCTCACCAACAGCAACAGAGTCATGGGTCATGACATAAATCGTTGGAAGACTTTGAAGGGCTGCCATACGAACAGCTGGTAATAAATAGTTAGAGAAAACAAAGAAAGTACCGCCATATACACGTGATCCGCCATGAAGAGCAATCCCATTCATAGCAGCTGCCATAGCAAATTCGCGTACACCAAACCAGATATTACGCCCCGCATAATTATCCGCTTGGAAGTTTGTTTCAGCCTTGACCATGGTATTATTGGAAGCAGACAGATCCGCTGAACCTCCCCAGAAATAACCTAGCTGCTTAGAAATTTGTTGGATAGCCGCTTGACTTGAAACTCTGCTAGCTACAGAAGTCCCAACTTCATGGGCTTGCAATTCAACAACATCTGGCTTGACGCTAAAGGCTTCCTTATAATCATTGGCTAACTCTGGAAATGCCTTTTCGTATTCTGCAAAGAGCGTATTCCAAGCATTTTCCGCCGCCTCACCACGAAACTTAATACCGACTTCAAAACGTTTAGCCACTTCCTCCGGAACTGTAAAAGCAGGATAGTCATAACCCCAAGCTTTCTTAGCATAATCAATCCCTTCAGAACCTAGCGGAGCACCATGAACAGCTGAGGTTCCTTGCTTCTCAGCTCCGTAACCAATAACTGTCTTGACTTCGATGATAGACGGCTTCTCTGTTTCAGCCTTAGCAGCCTTGATAGCTGCTTCAATAGCTTCTAGATCATTACCATCTTCGACAAGGATATGCTGCCAGCCATAGGCTTCAAATTTTCCTTTAATATCTTCAGTAAAGGCCATAGAAGTAGGGCCATCAAGAGAAATATCATTTGAATCATAAAGAAGTATCAATTTACCAAGTCTCAAATGCCCTGCTAGACTAGCAGCCTCTTGACTGACACCTTCCATCAAACAACCATCACCATTCAAAGCAAAAGTATAATGATCAACGATCTCATATCCCGGTTTATTATACTTAGCAGCCAGGTGAGCTTCCGCCATTGCCATACCAACAGCATTGGCAATCCCTTGCCCCAGCGGCCCTGTAGTCGCTTCAACACCATCAGTATGATTAACCTCTGGATGTCCTGGCGTCTTAGATTGCCACTGACGAAACTGCTTTAAATCATCCATGCTCACATCATAACCTGATAAATGGAGTAAGCTATAGAGTAAAGCACTCCCATGACCTGCAGACAAGACGAAGCGGTCTCTATTTGTCCAGTTGCGACTGGTCTTAGGATTCACATTCATAATATGGTTCCACAGCACATAAGCCATTGGAGCAGCCCCCATTGGCAAACCAGGGTGACCAGAATTAGCCGCTTGAATCGCTTCTACTGAGAGAGCACGAACGGTATTGACAGCAAGCTGATCAATCTTATCAAATGTCATAAAGAAAACGACCTTTCTACTTCATGAGGACTAGCCTCAACAACCATACATTACTGTCCCTATTGTAGCATAAATTATAATGATTTTCACTGCAATATTTCACTGACAATCACAAAAAAGCCCCTATCCTCACTGGATTAGGAACCTTTTTCTTACTTAGCATAATCAATAGCCCGTAATTCACGAATAACAGTCTAATAGTAGATACAATAACTATTTACTCAGACTTAGGTTTTATTAAAGTACCGATCAGTACTGTAATAACAACAAAAGATAAAATTCCTAAAACAAGGATTCCTGATCCAAATCCACCTAATTTACCTAAGATATATCCAGGAATAAGATAATCGGTATCTGCAAAAGTTGAAGCAGCTACGTTCAAAGTACCCAACAGTGGCAAAATAAATAATGGCAACCAGCTTAATAGCAATCCATTAACTGCAGAACCTAAAACCGCTCCACGTCTACCACCAGTTGAATTACCAAATACTCCAGCTGCAGCACCACAGAAAAAGTGACCAACAACACCTGGAATAATAACAGTTGTGTGCAATCCTATCATAGCTAGCATAGACAATGTACCCATAATAAAACTTGTAAAGAAACCGATTAGTACAGCATTAGGCGCATAGGAAAAGATGATAGGAACATCCAAAGCTGGCTTTGAATTTGGAACCCATTTTTTTGCGATACCTTGAAAGGCTGGAACAATTTCAGCAAGAACCATACGCACTCCTTGGAGTACAACCACAAAACCTGCTGTGAAAGTTCCGGCTTGGATAATAGCATAAACAAACGAGCTAGTTCCATTACTTAATTCGTTCTCTACATAATGTGGACCCGCTACAATCGCTAAAACAATATAGACCACACTCATCAAAAGCATAATTGACACTGTAGAATCTCTTAAAAATCCAAATGATTGCGGAACATTTATCTCCTCAGTTGATTTGCTACTGTCACCAAACACTTTACCAATCCAACCTGAAATAGCATAACCAATATTACCAGTATGCCCCATAGCCACAGTATCATTACCCGTTATTTTTTTCATGAAAGGCTGACATAAAGCTGGGGTAATCGTTAATAGAGTTCCTTCAAATAAACCACCTAGGAGAATAACTACAGCATCCACCTTTATACCAGCACTAATAAGTATAACCGCTGTGATACAAGAAACATACATCATTGCCTGACCTGTTAAAAACAGATATTTAAATTTAGTAAATCTAGCTAATAAAATATTAACTATCATACCAACAAACATAATCAAGGCAGTTTGACTCCCATAATCTTTAAGGGCAATAGCTACCACAGCTTCATTACTAGGAACCACACCTTGCGTATTTAAAGCAACCTGAAACATCTTTGCAAACGGCTCAAGAGAACTTTGCAGTATTCCAGCGCCACCGGTTAATACCAAGAAACCGACAACTGTTTTAATAGTCCCAGACATTATATCTGAAAATTTCTTTTTCTGAAGAATTAGTCCAATCAATGCAATCAAAGCAACTAAAATCGCTGGTTGAGTCACTATAGATACAAATAAATTAAGAATAGCCTTCATGATAGATCACCTCTTTTGCTTCAAGTATGAGCAATTCCATTTTGATCAAGGACTTGAATTACTTTCTCTTTAATTTCATCAGCATCAATGATGGAATTTAACGGAATTATTTTTTCATTAGGTAGATTAGTAAGAGCTGGTACTAATGTCTTTTCAGCAAAGAAATAATCAGCCATATCACCGCTAACACTACCAGAATCAGAGTGATTAACCTCAAAATCACTCTCTTCTACACCAAGTGAACTTAAAGCTGACTCAATATTCATTTGAACCATAAAACTTGTTCCTAATCCACTTTGACATACTGCTAAAATTTTCATTTTGCTTCTCCTTCTACAAATAAATTCATTATCTCATTTTCATTTTGTGCATCAAGCAAAGCTTGTAGACTCTCTTTTTTAGATAGAACTGTCGTCAATTCTCTCAAAGCTTCTAAATGAGAGTTAGCATCACTAGCTGCCAAACAAACAAAAACACTGATAGGATGACTTGAATCATGCAATAAATTAACTGGTTGACTAACTTTTAAAATTGAAATCCCTTTTTCTAACACCCCCTCATCTGATCCTGCATGAGGCATAGCTAAATGATCTCCAATATGTATAAAGGGTCCGAACTCTTTCACTTTATCAATCATCGCTTGCACATACCTATTTTCAATTTTTTTATTAATCAATAAAGGGTGTGCAGCCACTCGTATCGCCTCCTCCCAGTCCTCAACACTATCCCTAAAGATTATGACATCTTTTGTCAACATTTTTTCTAGCATAAAACCACTCCTCTAATAACTGATTAATCTAGTAATTTATTTCTATTAATTACTTCCTCATTTAACAAATAATCAATAAAACTATCATCTACCAATTTCATGATAAAATCCGTCAGGCACCGCTCTCGACTTTCATTACGATTAAAGGTAATCGCAACAACTAATCGTATATCATCAATATCACTTGACCAAGAAGATATTGGGGAATGTAATCTAATTATTATCACTTGATTGTTAGCATTATGACTCTCAAAATGTGGGAGTACAGTATTTTTAGCAATCTGTATATTTCCAACAGCCTCCCTCGCAAGAAATGCTTCAACAACATCACTATGAGACAGATAATCATTCTCCCTACAAAGATAGGTTGCTAAAAAATTATATACTTCATGCCGACTCTGCAAATTTTGATTATAAAAAATTTTAAACAGATTATGATTATCTACCATAGTATATCTCTTCTATTGCATTTCTAATTCTTCTCTGATCTTCAGCCGTTAGCATTGCGCTTACCAAAATACTTGCCACTGGAATTGAAATTTCAGAATTAATACTAGATATCACTAAATCTGTTTCAGGATACCTTTCTAATGCGTCCTGAAACTTTGAACTCGAAGTAACCTCAAGTATATCAATGTTTTTAAAATTATTTTCAATTTTAACTTTCAATAATTGTGATATCCCAATGCCTGATGAGCACATCAATAAAACTTTGATAGGCTCTCTAATCATCTCTTTAAAACGGACAAAGTACAGAACAAGGAAACCTATTTCATCTTGATTGATAGAACCTATAGCATACTTATCAGCGACCTTTAAGGATAAACTCTCTAATTCTAAAAAGATTTCTCGATAATTTCTTTTTATCTCATCTAGCATGACATTTTTTATACGAATCTTATTATCCAATCGTTTTAACATTGGACTAATATGATTAGCTAAATCTGTGAAGATAGTATCTTTATCCAATATCAACTTTTCTTTCAAAAAAGTGATATTATCAAAATAAAATCGAGTTACCCCATATACTATTTTAGGAAAATAAACATCTACCTCTTCATTATTTACCTGCATCCTAGAAGAAATAAGATAGCGATATAAATAGTAAACCTCTTCCTCAGCTATAGAAAACCCAACAAAAAGAGAAAGATCATCGATCACCTTTTGACTCTCAGTCTTTAAACTATTATCTTCAAAAAATTCAATACTAGAAATATTGACATATGCATTATTAGGGATACTTCTAAACCGCTTACTTCTAACAACCATTATATAAAGATGTGAAAATATATTAACATTATAGGGATAAGGGATAGAAACATTCAAATCAATTTCTATTTGATTGATTTCAGATAAGATAAATCTCGCAAGATCATAATCAATACTTTTATCAGTATTTGAGAGACTCAAGTTCTCCAAGTCAATCAAGCTAAAGGTGGCAACCAAATCAGCGATAGCACTTCGTAAATTGAATTCATCACCAACAATCGATATTTCACCATGACTGATTATCAACTTTAAATGATAGTCATCAATTTTTCTCTGAATTTCTCTCTTATCTTTTAACAGAACAGATTCCGACACAAAAAACTTTTCTACCATCTCATAAATTGATACAGAGTGGGGAGAAATCAGCAACAAATGTTCCAACATTTTATTACGTCTTTCTTCAGTTGAAAATTCTTCTTGAGTTGAATGAAAATTTCCTAGATGTTGATAATACAAATTTTTATTAAGTTTCAAGCCCTTTCCTGATTCAGAGTGGATAAGTTCTCCACTCTCTTCAGTCGCATTAATCTTTTTTACTAAGCGATATATAGTTTTTGATGAAACATCCAATCGCCTGGACAACTCTTCAGCTGTAATATAACCATTTCTATCAATCAGTATTGTCAATAAATCACTTTGCTTCAATTTCACCATAATGTATCATCCTCATCTATACCTTTATTTTACTCTATCAATTAGAAGATATGACTCTTTTTTTGTCCACTGCTCTGGACAATTATCTACTTAAAAAGGTTCCTATCCTCACTGGATTAGGAACCTTTTTCTTACTTAGCATAATCAATAGCCCGTAATTCACGAATAACAGTAACTTTGATATTACCGGGATAGTCAAGATTATCCTCAATTTTTTTACGAACCTTATGCGACAAGATCGTAACCTCATCGTCTGAGACTTTTCCAGGTTGCACCATGATACGAATTTCACGACCGGCTTGCAGAGCAAAACTCGACTCAACACCTTCAAAGCTAGAAGCTATATCTTCCAGATCACGCAAACGTTTAATATAGTTTTCTATAGATTCATTGCGAGCCCCTGGACGAGCTGAGCTGAGCGCATCCGCAGCTGCAACCAGAACTGCAATAACACTCTCAGGCTCAACATCCCCGTGGTGGCTAGCAATCGCATTGACAACAACAGGATTTTCCTTGTACTTTCTAGCAAATTCAGTTCCAATCTCAACATGGCTACCCTCTAGATCGCGATCCAAGGCTTTTCCCATATCGTGCAAGAACCCTGCTCGACGAGCCAAGGCAACATTCTCACCAAGTTCTCCAGCCAAAATGCCAGCCAACTTACCAACCTCAACAGAATGCCGAAGAACATTTTGACCATAGGACGTCCGATACTGCAAACGTCCCATAATCTTAATAAGATCTGGATGTAGATTAGGTGCCCCAATCTCATATGCAGCAGCCTCACCCGCTTCACGAATGCGATTATCCATTTCCCGCCGATTTTTTTCAACCAGCTCCTCAATCCGAGCAGGATGAATACGTCCGTCTTGAATAAGGGCTTCCAGGGTCATCCGAGCAATCTCACGACGGATAGGATCAAAGCCTGAAAGGACAACCACTTCCGGTGTATCATCAATGATAATATCAATCCCTGTCAAGCTTTCCAAGGTTCGAATATTGCGTCCTTCACGACCAATAATGCGCCCCTTCATGCTGTCATCAGGCAGATGCACTGTCGTAATCGTTTGTTCAGCCACATAGTCACCAGCCAAGCGTTGCATAGCTTGAGCTAACATACTCTTAGCCTTATTATCCACTGAGCGTGACACTTCCTCATCTGCTTCTCGAATGCGAGTCGCAATATCTTGGGTCAGATTTTTTTCTGTATCAGCCAAGATAATTGCTTTGGCTTCTTCAGCCGATAAGTTAGCGATTCGTTCCAACTCAGCTTGTTTATCTTCTTCGATTTTTGCGATTTTTGCCTCTCGCTCATCTATATGTTTAGATCTATCTGAAAGACTTTGTTCCTTACTGTCCAACACTTTTTCTTTGCTAGACAAATTCTCATCCTTACGATCAAGACTAGTCGCACGTTCGCTCAGACGCGACTCCATCTGCTTCAACTCTTGTTTATCAGACTTAAATTCTTTATCAACTTCTTCGCGATATTTTCTGGCTTCTTCCTTAGCATCAAGAAGCATAGCTTTACGTTCCGCCTTGATATCCAACTGCGCTGTTTGCTGCATAGCGTCAGCGTCATCCTTGGCTTTTTCACGGATCGTTACAGCTTCTTGCTCAGCATTTGCAAGGACCAAGGCTGCAGCTTCACGATCTGCCTTAGTCTTAGCCATCATAGCAACATAGCCAATCACTAAACCGATGAGGATCGCAACAAGCGCTAAAATAGTTTCTAGCATGTTTTAACCTCAACTCTAATACATTTTTTCCTTAAAAGGCTAACCTTAAGTCTACCACATTTAAGAGAATAACTCAATAATCTGATAAAACTCCTATATGTCGCAGATTTTGAGAAAGAGATCTATACAAAAACAAGAGAAACGCTTAAAAGACGAAAAACTCACCACTTAAACCAAGTTCTCCTCGTCTCCATAAGCACAATTGACCAGATTATGTTATGATAAGAAAAATAGATTGCTGAAAGGACGATAGCTATGTCAAAAGAAGTTACTGTTGAAAGTTTTGAACTAGACCACACTGCTGTAAAAGCACCTTATGTTAGACTTATTTCGGAAGAGCAAGGCCCTTTGGGGGACACTATTACAAACTTTGATCTCCGCCTAGTCCAACCTAATGAAAATGCCATTGATACAGCTGGACTACACACTATTGAGCACCTACTAGCCAAGCTCATCCGCCAACGCATGGACGGTTTAATCGACTGCTCACCTTTTGGCTGCCGCACAGGTTTTCATATGATTTTTTGGGGTAAACAAGATGCCAACAAAATCGCAAAAGTCATCACCTCATCCTTAGAAGCCATCGCCAATCAAGTCACTTGGGAAGATGTCCCAGGAACAACGATTGAGTCTTGCGGCAACTACAAAGATCACAGCCTTCACTCTGCCAAAGAATGGGCAAAATTGATTTTATCACAAGGAATCTCAGACGATCCTTTTAAGCGCCATATCGTTTAAAAGAATTCCCCTTTATCTACTTTACACAATCGCAAAAAGTCAAACAGCGGTGATCCATTAATGTGAAATCTCTAATAAGCTGTTCATAAGACTGAACGAAGGCAACAAGTCTAATTTCCAAGCACGGTATCAGTCCGATAATTCTAGTACAATACAAAAGAGTCTGGATTTTTCCAGACTCTTTTGCAGTTTATCAAGATTTTAGTAATCGGCCTTATCAGCACGACCCTTGGCATTACCAAAGAAGTATCCAGTTTGTGCATTGATACTGAAAAGATAAGTCCCATCAGCCTTATACATGTTGTAATAGCCATGCCCATTGATAATATTTACAGGCTCTAAAATGAAATTATTACCAGTAAAATGCCCACGCTGCTGAGCAGTTGCAATAATCTTTTCTAGAACACCTTCTCCGAATATCCAAGCTGTATTGTTAACATCTTGGACGACTGTCGCATTATAAGGAACACGACTGCGATCACGCTGCAGAATAGCAGGATCATAGTTAGTAATACCTGCTTGGCGAATATTTCCCTTGGCAGCTGGTGCCGATGGCGTTGAACCTGAACCAGAGCCTGATCCAGATCCTGGATTTGAGCTACCACCACCTTGGCTTGGTGCTGAAGAGGATGGACTAGACGGCGCAGGCGTTGCCTGAGCAGATCCATTACCTGATGCTCCCTGCTTATTAGCGCTTGAAGTCTTCTTATTCTTAGAAGCTTTCAACTGTTTCTTACCCTCAGCAATGGCTTTTTGGATTAATTTATCCAATTTAGCATTACCAGTCTTCAGCACATCATCAGACAGGTTATCAAAATTAGCAGACTTCTTGACACTAACCTTTTTGACAAGAGCGCCATCTACGATAATATCCTTATTAAAGAGACCATTGATGGTCTTAATAGCTGTGACCTGCTGATCTAAATTATCAAAATCCGTTTTCGCATCATCGTAATAAGATGTCCCTTTTAGGGCATTGAGCTGATTCTCTAAATCATCTATCTCAGAGAATTTATCATTATCCAGCTCCGTCTGATCCTTATCGATAAAAAACGAATTATAGGTCTTCTCAAAGGCTTGGTAGTCACTCTTACCAGAATCACTAGAAGACGTTTGTGAGCTAACAGTTGTTTTGGAATTATTATTCCAAGTATTAAGACCATAGCCCAAGCCTAGCAAAACAATAGCAGAGACCAAAATCCCCGATGTGATCGCAATGACTTTTTTCTTAGAAGCCTTACGGTCTTCCTCATAAAAACCGTACGTGTCCTCATCATCTAATGCATCGTTTCTAGACTGCTCTGATCTTAGATTCAAAGAAGCAGGAACAGCTTTTTCCTCATCAGGTATGACAGCCTCACTTGGTGCCGCTTGCTGAGCCACTCCCTCTTCTATTGAAGATGGAGCCTCTTGCACTTCCGAATCAGGAAAATCTGCTGCCGCCACCTCAGATGACTGAGGGCTGACCGAACTAGCAGGACCTTCAGTAGAATTCAACAATCCTTTATCAACTAAATCTTCTTTTTGGCGCTGAATAAAGGTATCTAATGATGATGTATCAATACCGTTGAAATCTGAGAGCTTTCCTGAATATTTTTGAGCAGCAACCTTTTCCGGATTTTGCTTAATATATTTATCCAAAACGCTATCTTCTGGAGTAATACCAGCTTCAATTTCCTTATGCTTTTTCAGAGCATCTTGAATGGTTAGATCTTTAGCATCCTCAAACTCGAGGTTCTTCTCGTCCTTATCCATATCAATCCTTTCCGATACCATCTAATCGTTTCTGTCTCCTACCAAAATATTGATAGAGATCCACCCGCAACGTCCCGTTGTAAAGCTTACGCTTTTTAGTTGCCGGGCTACCATACTTTAATTCAAAGTTTTCATCACTTGTCAAAATAAACTTGCTCCATGTTTCTAATGGCGCAAAAGTTTGACCCATTTCATTATACAAGATATCAACCGCTTTGTCATTCAGGAGTCTCTCACCATAAGGCGGATTGGAAACAATCACGCCATTGGTCTTATCCGTATGTAAATCTTGAAGCCGCATTTGCTTGAACTTAATCACATCTCCAAGACCCGCTTCCAGGGCATTTGCCTTAGCAATTTCAACCATACGTGCATCAATATCACTTCCCTCAATATCAAGAGAAATATCATAGTTAGCTTGTGCTTCAGCATCATCACGAACCTTTTGTACCAAGTCGTGAGGCACCCAATCCCAAGACTCAAAAGCAAAACTACGATTGAAACCAGGCGCAATATTCATCCCAATCATTGCGGCCTCGATACAAAAAGTTCCGGATCCGCAAGTTGGATCAATCAGGGGCTTATCAGGATACCAATTAGACAAGAGCAAAATAGCAGCCGCCATATTTTCCTTAATAGGAGCGCCCCCCTTATCGGTACGATAGCCCCTCTTAAAAAGACTATCGCCGGTCGTATCGATCATAACCGTCGCCCAGTCCTTACGAATAGCGATTTCAAGCGAATAGGTCGCTCCGGTCTCTGGCAAAGGAACACTATCTGGACGATGGTAATATTTTTGTAGCTTTTTAACAATCGCTTTTTTAGTAATTGCTTGCACACTAGGTTCATTATGAAGTTTAGAGCGAACAGATTTAGCCTTAGCTACTGGAAACTTAGCTCCGAGAGGCAGGTATTTTTCCCAATCCAAAGCAAAAACTCCCTGAAAAAGTTGTTCAAAAGTTTTAGCTTCAAATTCGCCAACGACGATCTTCACCCTATCGGCTGCACGCAGCCAAAGATTAGCTTCAGCAATCGTTTGGACATCTCCCTTAAAGCGAACACGTCCATTCTCTACTTGGCAATCAATTCCTCTGTCTCGAATTTCCCGGCCAACAACAGCTTCTAAACCAGCTGCAGCAGTTGCTACAAGTTCAAATCGTTCCTTCATGACATTCCCCATCTTGTCCTTAGTTCACCTTACAAATAAAAGCTAGCCTAAGCTAGCTTTACAACCTATTATGCAATTTTCTATAAGCCATGTTTTGTTCCAGAGATACTAGGCCATATCTCTTTCGATAATCATCTGTCTACTGCCTAAGCAGTCGAGATGGTCCGTTCGTCTTCCAGCCATCCCATGCCCCGACCAATATTTGGGTTGCTAGCTTGAGGGGTTTACCGCGTTCCACCTTCTTAGTTTCCCAAGAAGCTACGTCACTGTGGCACTTTCAGGAAACAAGGACCTATCAACAGACGTAGCCCTTGTCACTCCGCCGTAATGTCATTTAAGACATCCCTAGGCTTATGGATTCACCTAGCACAAACACTACTGGCATCACAGCCAGTGCTAGCATGGACTTTCCTCATGCCACCGTAAAGACGACATGCGATTATCCAAAAATTGCACAGTTGACCTAGTTATTAGTCAACAATCTGTTTACCAAATACTTCTTTTTCCAAACGGCTGACACGCTTCAACAAATCAATATTGCTAGCTTGTGCCGAAACAGCGCTGGCTGTACGCACTCCATCGTTTCCAAAGGAGAAGGTTCCTGTTGTAGAAGGTTGTGACTCAGCATTTTTCAAGTCGGCCTTCAACTTCTCATTTTCCTTACGAAGGGCTGCTACTTGCGCAGCATAAGTCGTATAATCCTGAATGACACTGTCCAAAAATTCGTCTATTTCAGCTCTGTCATACCCACGCATGCTCTTTTTAAAGTCATAATCAGCGATCTCTTCTGGGCTAAAATTAATACTTGCCATTACTATCTCCATACCTATCAAATTTATCTTGTAACTTGTCGATGACAAGCACTAATCGATATAATTATATCGTCAATAATTTCAAAAAGCAAGAATTTATCATTGGTCCTCAGATAAAATTTCATTGAGCCGATCAAAAGTTAAAAAATCAACTGGATAACCCGGAGTCTCTCGCATCATTTGAATAAAATAGTTCAACTTACTCTGCCCAGCGTCCTCATCGTAAAAAACATAGGCTTGATCAGTATTATGAATCAAAAATTGATGGTACTGACGAAATTGCCTAGGATTATGATAAGCTTCATAACTATACTTAACAAAATCAGCTTGCTGGTAACGTCTCAACTTTTCTTGATTAGACTCATTCCAATTTTGACCATGAGTCTGAAAGGGAAAAATAGCTGCTGTTTGAAAGCCATACTCCTCCTTTAAAGACTCCGCCACCTCAAAAGCCCAGTACTCAAAGCCTAGATTTCCAGTAAAAATCAGCCATTCCATGCCCTGATCACAATAACTAAGAAGATCTCTTTCGATTGCTTTTTTGATGACAGATATTTTAGGATCCTTATCATTAAATATGCCAAGTTCAAAACTTTTATAGCCAGCTACAAGAATTGAAGTCATAGTCTGTATTCCTTTACGCTTTTATGGTATAATATTCGGGATTATGGAGTTTTATACCCATAGAGGTGAGGAGCAATATGGTCAAATACCCACATAACTTGCTTCGTAAGCCAGCCACACAATCAACGAATCGTATTAAAAAAACAACGGATTTTGCTAATCGTGGAATGAGCTTTGAAGCGGCAATCAATAAAACCAATGATTACTACCTATCACATGGTATAGCAGTCATCCACAAAAAACCGACACCTGTTCAAATCGTTAAAGTTGACTATCCTAAAAGAAGTCGAGCCAAAATCGTGGAAGCTTACTTCCGGCAAGCATCTACAACCGATTACTCAGGAGTCTATAAGGGACATTATATTGACTTTGAAGCCAAGGAAACTCGTCAAAAAGCAGCCATGCCTATGAAAAATTTCCATGCTCACCAAGTCAAGCACATGCAACAAGTCCTTGATCAAGATGGTATATGCTTTGTACTCCTACATTTTTCAACACTCAAGCAAACCTATCTGCTACCCGCTAAAGAGTTGATCTCCTTTTATCAGATAGACCATGGTAGCAAATCTATGCCACTTGATTATATCAAAAAAAGGGGCATAGAACTTGAGCAAGGTGCTTTCCCACAGGTTCCTTATCTAGCTACTATTGATCACTATTTTTTAAATGAAAGTAAAGACGTATGAACAAAAATAATTTTATTTCCTCTCTTAAAAGTCGAATTGGGAAACGTGTTCCCGAAGAGCCAGGCCGTTCTCGTTCTAATTACAGGTCATTGTCTCGAAAGCAAAGAATCCTAAAGATTGCCAAGTATGCTTTTGGTATTCTTTTCTCCTTGCTCTTGGTTGTTTTGATTGCCGGTGGTCTCTTATTTACCTACTATATCAGTACAGCTCCTGCTCTATCTCAAAAACAGTTGGTGGCGACTAATTCTAGCATCCTCTATGACAAGGACAATAATAAAATTGCCGACCTAGGGGCTGAAAAGCGAATCAGCGCTAAGACAGATACGATTCCTGTCAATTTGGTCAATGCCATCACAGCTATTGAAGACCACCGTTTCTATAAACACCGTGGTGTTGATATTTATCGTATCATCGGTGCCGCTTGGAACAACCTTATTAGCTCAAGTACTCAAGGTGGATCGACTCTAGACCAACAGTTGATCAAGCTAGCTTATTTCTCAACTGATAATTCTGACCGAACCTTGAAGCGTAAGTCTCAAGAAGCCTGGTTGGCTATCCAAATGGAGAGAAAATACAGCAAAGAAGAAATCTTAACATTCTACGTCAATAAGGTTTACATGGGAAACGGATACTATGGTATGCAGACAGCAGCCAATGGCTACTATGGTAAAACCCTAACAGATCTATCCATTCCTCAATTAGCGCTCTTGGCTGGTCTTCCAAACGCTCCAACTCTCTATGATCCTTATGTCAATCCTGAGCAATCCAAAAAACGCAGGGATACCGTCCTTTCTGAAATGTATGAGGTCGGTAGTATTGATAAAAGCACCTATGACAAGGCAGTTGCAACACCTATCGATGATGGTCTAATCCCTCAAACCAAAAAATCAAGCTATGATGCCTACCTAGATAATTACATTAAGGAAGTCGTCAAGCAAGTTTCTGACAAAACAGGAGCTGATGTTTATAGCGCTGGTCTCAAAGTCTATACCAACGTCGATACTGATGCACAAAAACAACTCTATGATATTATCAACAGCGATGATCATGTAGCCTATCCAGATAAGAAACTTCAAGTCGCTTCTACCGTTGTTGATGTATCCAATGGTAATGTGGTTGCCCAAATAGGGGCTCGCCATCAAGGACAAGGTGTATCCATGGGAACCAACCAAGCTACACTAACCGATCGTGACTGGGGTTCTACCATGAAACCCATCACTGATTATGGCCCTGCTCTAGAGTATGGCGTCTATAATTCAACAGGAGCTTCCATTGATGACAGCCCTTATAACTTCCCTGGAACAGGAACGCCTGTCTACAACTGGGACCGCAAATACCAAGGCAACATTTCGATTGAAACAGCTGTCCAGCAATCTCGTAACGTCCCAGCCGTCAAAACACTGGAAGCTGTCGGTCTCGACAAGGCCAAAAATTTCTTAGGCGGTCTTGGCATTGAATATCCTGATTTAGTTTATGCTAATGCCATTTCAAGTAATACGAGCAGTTCAGACCAAAAGTATGGTGCTAGCTCTGAAAAGATGGCAGCAGCCTATGCAGCCTTCTCAAACGGCGGAACCTACTATGAACCACTCTACATCAATAAAGTTGAATTCAGTGATGACACCGACCAAACATTCTCCTCACCAGGTAAGCAAGCTATGTCTGAAGACACAGCATACATGATGGTCGATATGCTAAAATCTGTCCTCGATGGTGGTACCGGTGCAGGTGAGAAAGCCAATGTAGCAGGAGCTATCAACGCCGGTAAGACAGGAACATCCAACTATTCTGATGATGAACTGTACCAAGTCGAATCTAAGACCGGAGTCTACAGTGACTCTGTCGGGACTATGGCACCAGACGAAACCTTTGTCGGAATCACTCCAATGTATTCTATTGCTGTATGGACAGGGTATAAGGATCGACTCACACCACTCTATGGTTCTAACCTCGATATTGCAGCTTTGGTCTACAGCTCAATGAGTAGCTATCTCTTTGAAACAGATGGCAGTGGCTCAGATGACTGGACCATGCCAGCAGGAGTCTACCGCTCTGGTTCCTTTATCAGCAAGAGCGGTTATCAAGCTAGCTTTAGCTCATCATCCAGCTCAGATTCATCTGGTTCTTCATCTTCTAGCTCACAAAGCGGTAATGATACTTCTCAATCCTCCAGCTCCCAAGCACAAGAGTCATCATCTAGCTCATCTAATCAGGACGACGGTGAAGAGGAAGAGGAAGATCAAGCTGAGCCAGAATCATTCGAATAAAAAAATTCGGGAAATCCCGAATTTTTTTATTGATTACATCCAAGCAAGTGCCCCCATTGGATCCCAAGGAGCAAGAATAGTTGGCTCAGATTCATAAGCAGCTAGCTCCTCCGCCGTTAACAAATCTTTACGGATAACGATCTGGTAGGTATACTCATCCATCCAAGCATCTGTAGCTACAAAATAACCATCCTTACCAACTTTGTCTCCCCATGAATTTTCAACCTTCCATTTTAGAGGATGTCCCTTTTCATCGAGATCAACTCCTGTCAAAACCATAGCATGAGTCATCAAACTCTCGCTGTAATCTAGGCGCCCAGCCTTATCTTGGACTAAAGCAATATCTAGGCCCTGCTCAAAATCATAGAGACCTTGAGCCATCAATCCTGCCTGACGATCACTAATTTGACCAACATCAGATCCAAACCAAACGGTTTCACCCGCCTTCATTTGTGCGATAGCCAACTCTTTAAACCGTTTCATATCTAAGTTGATATAGCGAACAGGACGACTACCAACAACATTACCAAGAAGCTCAACAGTATAAGATTTACCAAAAGGCTTATCAGCTGTTGGAGCATTGATAACAGAGACATAATCATCCAATTTTATCCCAACATACTTATCATAAAATTCCTGAGGAGTAATCGCCACATCTTTGTGGAAGTTCCCATCTTGATCACGATAAGCAAAGTCAAACTGACGTGGTGGTAATCCGAGATTAACAGCCAAAAAATTAAAGATTTCTTGGAGAAGTTCCTTTTTTCTAGCTTCTACAGTGTCTCTATCCTCACCAGAAGTCATCAGCTCACGCAGAATTTGAGCATCCTGCCGCAAAATTTTATTAAGGTATTGGTTGAGTTCACGACTATTGCTTGATGATACAGACTCAGGATAGACAGACTGGGGAACAACACCATATTTCTCAAAGAGAGAGACAACCATGTCCCACTGACCACCATCTTGTTGAGGCACATCGAGCAAGAATTTCACCTTACGACTTCCTAAGTCTTGATCAGCTGTTGCAATAATTTGCTCCAAGAACCAGTTTGATTTTTCATACTTATCCCAGAAAAAAGTATGAGCCTGTGAGAGTTCAAAATTTTCCAGTTTAAACTCAGATATCAACTTATGACGAAAAGTATTGAGGGCAGCAAACATCCAACAACGACCAGATTGTTTTTGATTAGCTACCTTATCATTTGTCAAATCAATAGAAAAAGCAAAATCATTTTGACTAACCAGCGCACGATTCTCTAAACTCTTGAGCAAACCAGCATTGGTCACAGCATTTTCAAGCGAACGGTATTTAGGATTAGCTTCAAAATCAGCAAATAACTTATCTGTAAAACTTTGATCAATTTTTGACATAGGATTCTCCTTAATGCATGTGATATAAATCATTATAGTACTTATCTTAGAATATGCAAGACTACTAAAAAGTTCCCCCTATAGCTTCATGTGACTATCTGGTGGTCACCGTCCACTATAAAGGGAACTCTATCTATAGGATCCTTTGCTGATTGATTCAGTTAGCAAAAAATCTAAAGTTGACTATCGCTTATTTAGCGATTTTTGCGAAGTATTCAAGCGTACGAACCAATTGTGAAGTGTAAGACATTTCATTGTCATACCATGCAACAGTCTTAACCAATTGTGTACCGTCTGCGCCTTCAGTAACCTCTGTCTGAGTAGCGTCAAACAATGAGCCAAATGACATACCAACGATGTCTGATGAAACAATCTCATCAGTGTTGTAACCATAAGATTCATTAGCTGCTGCCTTCATAGCTGCATTAACATCGTCAACAGTAACTTTCTTGTCAAGAACTGAAACCAATTCAGTCAGTGATCCCGCTGTAATTGGAACACGTTGAGCATGTCCTTGCAACTTACCATTCAACTCTGGCAAGACAAGACCAATAGCTTTAGCCGCACCTGTTGAGTTTGGAACAATGTTAGCTGCCGCTGCACGAGCACGACGGAAATCACCCTTACGATGTGGACCGTCAAGAATCATTTGGTCTCCAGTGTAAGCATGGATTGTTGTCATAGTACCAGCTTTGATGCCGAAGTTCTTGTTCAAAGCATCTGCTAATGGTGCAAGACAGTTAGTTGTACATGAGCCAGCTGAGATAACTGTTTCAGTACCATCAAGGATATCATGGTTAGTGTTGAAGACGATAGTCTTAACATCATTACCACCAGGTGCAGTAATGACAACCTTCTTAGCACCACCATCGTGCAAGTGTTTTTCAGCAGCTTCCTTAGTGGCAAAGAAACCTGTCGCTTCAAGAACGATTTCAACACCATCGTTAGCCCAGTCAATTTGTTCTGGGTCACGTTCTGCTGAAACTTTGACGAATTGACCGTTGACTTCAAAACCACCGTCTTTTACGTCAACAGTTCCGTCAAAACGACCTTGTGTTGTATCATATTTCAGCAAGTGTGCAAGCATTGCTGGGTCTGTAAGGTCATTGATGCGAGCTACTTCAACACCTTCAACGTTTTGGATACGACGGAAAGCCAAACGTCCGATACGTCCGAATCCGTTAATACCAACTTTAACTACCATATGACATGTCCTCCTTATATAAGGCCAGAAAACTGGGAACAAGTCCCCCTACATATGTAAAAGTGTAACCTAAACGATTACTAACCCCTTTACGCCTTCATTATAGTCCAACTCTATTTAAAATCCCAACTATTTGCTTATTATTTTCTAAAACTTTTAAAATAAGTCAACCATCACTATCATCCAAGATGCAACCTTACTTTACCATATACAAAAAAGAGGCTGAGATAAAAGTTCTCAACCTCTTTTAGATTAAAGGCTTGTTAAGGCCTTAATCTTTTTTACCTTTATAGTAAGCCAAATTCATCGCTACTGCAAGGGATACAACCCCCATACCAAAGGCTACTAGACCGTAACTATCATCACCAGTCTCTGGCAAACCAGATTCTGACTGCTGAGGAGTTGATACTGAAACTTTCCCCTTAGGCTTATTCGCAGTAGGAATTTCAGGATCAGGTTTTGTAGTAACTTCGGTAACGTAGTTCTTATGCCATTCTACCACTGGAACCTCTGGTTCAACTGGTGGTACCGGCTCATTTGGAACAACAACCACAATAGTTGTCGGTGGTGTTGGTTCCGTTGGCGGCGTTGGCTCATTCGGTTCTGTTGGTTCTTCTGGAACCTCAATGATCACCTTAGTTGGTGGCGTTGGTTCCGTTGGCGGTGTTGGCTCATTTGGTTCCGTTGGCTCATTTGGAACCTCAACGATCACCTTAGTTGGTGGCGTTGGTTCCGTTGGCGGCGTTGGCTCATCTGGGACAGATGGAATATCTACCACTGGTTTAACCTCTGGTGCCGTTGGTGGAGTCGGTGGCGTTGGTTCATCTGGGACAGATGGAATATCTACCACTGGTTTAACCTCTGGTGCCGTTGGTGGAGTCGGTGGCGTTGGTTCATCTGGGACAGATGGAATATCTACCACTGGTTTAACCTCTGGTGCCGTTGGTGGAGTCGGTGGCGTTGGCTCATCTGGGACAGATGGAATATCTACCACTGGTTTAACCTCTGGTGCCGTCGGTGGAGTCGGTGGCGTTGGCTCATCTGGGACAGATGGAATATCTACCACTGGTTTAACCTCTGGTGCCGTTGGTGGAGTCGGTGGCGTTGGCTCATCTGGGACAGATGGAATATCTACCACTGGCTTAACCTCTGGTGCCGTTGGTGGAGTCGGCGGAGTCGGTTCACTTGGAACTGGTGGAATATCCAACTTAGGTGTTGGTGTTACCGGAGTCGGTGGCGTTGGCTCCGTCGGCGGTGTTGGCTCATCAGGAACATCAAGGGTTGGTTTATCCGTTGGCTCCGTCGGTGGGGTCGGTGGCGTTGGCTCCGTCGGTGGGGTTGGAACTGTCACC
Source organism: Streptococcus sp. ALY_208 (assembly GCF_058314295.1). Lineage (NCBI taxonomy): Bacteria > Bacillati > Bacillota > Bacilli > Lactobacillales > Streptococcaceae > Streptococcus > Streptococcus sp. ALY_208. Next base: position 98,431 of record NZ_JBZFUI010000007.1, read on the forward strand.
GTTTTTGGTGTTGGTGGCGTTGGTGGCGTTGGTTTTTCTGGTGCCTTTGGCTCCTCTCCCGGATCCTTAGGGAATCCGACATTAGAGTTAATAGCAAACCAATAAACCGTCGGCTGACCTTCAGCGTTAGCACCAGTTGCAGTAAAGACTAAATGACCATCTGTCATCTTAACCCCTGCACCACCATAATAAAGATATGGAGAGTCAGCATCATCCCAACCGCGTAAGGTAGGGGTTGTCTCACCATTAAAGACAGCACCATGTTCGATATACTGGTTGTCTTTTTCTGATGTCACTTCCTTGGTAGCTGGATTATAGGTGACACTTGAGTTTGGAATAGCGACAAACTCTTTATCACCGATATTAACAAACTCTTGGTGCTTGATCGATTGGAATTTCTTCCTAGGCGTAAAGGTAATCAAGCCAGAAGCTGGATCAACCACATAGCTGCCCAAAACATCGTCTTGATCACCAAATTTATATTCTTCAAGTCCCGTTGAGTGACCATTTCCGCCACCTGAAGCATAAACTGAATTACCAAAAACAGGTGTTTCTTTTTCTATAAACCAACTGCCATTCCAACCAGCTTTTTGAGCAATGATCTTAAGCGGGTTAGACTCTGAAATGTTGACAGTCTTGTCGCCGAAATCAGCATAACCTGACTTGACAACTGGCGCACCATTATTCAGATTAGGTGAACTGCCATCCGCATAAGGATTCCAAGTCCCACGAACGGTATTGCCGTTAACATCTTTTGCTTCTAAAAGCAATTCACGTGGTTTATCAGAACCATTAGCATAAGCGGCACCATCCCAGTGGTTGAGAGAGTTGAGGGCAACGATAGCCTTACGTTGAGAAAGGTCATACATATCACCATTTTCATCGTAAAATTCAACATCAACTGCAACCTTGATTGGCTCATTAGCTTTGTCAGTCGACGCACCAACCGTTAGGGTAATCGTTGGATCGGCATCAACCTTAGCGATCCCTTTACCATCATTAGATGGCAAGTTGAGAATCTCATAACGATAGATGACACGGCTAATATCACGCTCAACGCCATCAACAATCATCTTAGACTTAGAAAGACCATCGTAGGTAACAGAGAACTTATCTCCAACCTTGATGCTCAACCATTCAGCTTCATCATTGGCATAAGGGCTTGTGCTGACAACATCATCATTTCCCAGTTTATTAGAGTCATACTGCTTAACGCCGCCATCATTGGCTAGGCGTTGTTGCGCAGCTCGAGTCACATAAGAGCTGATACCATCAATCTTGTGAGTCGCACTAGGTTCACGCAAGAAAGTCAATTCTTGGGCTGCTTGCGTCTGGGTCAAACCAGTATCAGCCAAGAATTTATCATAAGCTTCTTTAGCGTTTTCATACTGCTTCAGAGCAGTTTCATATTCTAGAAGCTTAGTATTGTAATCAATTGTATCTTTTTCAAACTGCTCTTTATCAGCATTATACTTAGCTTCTGCTTCCACATTCGCCTTATCAGCTGCTTCTTTTTCAGCTACTTTAGCGTCATATTCAGCCTTATCAGCATCGTACTTAGCCTTGGCCTGATCATACTCAGCTTTTTTAGCATCGTATTCAGCCTTGGCTGTATTGTAAGCATCCCATGCTGCTTGATTGTCTGCTTGGATCTGCGCGTTTTGCGCTTCTACTGCGGCCTTGTCCGCTAGTGCTTTGTTGTAAGTTTCAAGATCTTTTTGGTACTGCTCTTTTGCAGCTTCATAAGCAGCTTGTGCTTGTTCGTACTGGGCTTGCGCTGCTGCGTTATCCGCTTCAATCTGCGTATTCTTAGCTTCAACGTCAGCTTTATCTGCTACCGCTTTATCATAAGCTGCCTTGTCTTGCTCGTACTGGGCTTGCGCTGCTTCATAAGCGGCTTGTGCTTGCTCATAGGCTGCTTGCGCTGCCGCGTTATCCGCTTGGATCTGCGTATTCTTAGCTTCAACGTCAGCTTTATCTGCTACCGCTTTATCGTAAGCTGCCTTGTCTTGCTCGTACTGGGCTTGCGCCGCTTCGTACGCTGCTTGCGCTTGCTCATAGGCTGCTTGCGCTGCTGCGTTATCCGCTTGGATTTGCGTATTTTGCGCTTCTACAGCTGCCTTATCTGCTACTGCTTTATCGTAAGCAGCTTTATCTTGTTCGTATTTAGCTTGAGCTGCTTCATAAGCGGCTTGCGCTTGCTCATAGGCTGCTTGCGCTGCTGCGTTATCCGCTTGGATTTGCGTGTTTTGAGCTTCCGCTGCGGCCTTGTCCGCTACAGCTTTATCATAAGCTGCCTTGTCTTGCTCGTACTGGGCTTGCGCCGCTTCATACGCTGCTTGGGCCTGCTCATAGGCTGCTTGCGCTGCCGCGTTATCCGCTTGGATTTGCGTGTTTTGCGCTTCCGCTGCGGCCTTATCTGCTGCCGCTTTATCATAAGCTGCCTTGTCTTGCTCATACTGGGCTTGCGCTGCTTCATAAGCGGCTTGCGCTTGCTCATAGGCTGCTTGCGCTGCCGCGTTATCCGCTTGGATTTGCGTGTTTTGAGCTTCCGCTGCGGCCTTATCTGCTACTGCTTTATCGTAAGCAGCTTTATCTTGTTCGTATTTAGCTTGAGCTGCTTCATAAGCGGCTTGCGCTTGCTCATAGGCTGCTTGCGCTGCTGCGTTATCCGCTTGGATTTGCGTGTTTTGCGCTTGCGCTGCGGCCTTGTCCGCTACAGCTTTATCATAAGCTGCCTTGTCTTGCTCGTACTGGGCCTTAGATTGATTATAAAACGACAAAGCAGTCTCATAAGCTAATTGATTGGCAGCATTGATCTGATCAGCTTCTGCTTTTTCAGCTGTCTTAGTATCGAAATCTGCCTTATCAGTATCATACTTAGCCTTGTCTTGGTCGTACTGGGCCTTATCTTGCTCGTACTGTGCCTTCGCAGTATTGTAGGCCGCTAGGGCTTCTTGATACTTAGCTTCTGCCTCCGCATTCGCCTTGTCAGCTGCTGCTTTTTCGGCTGTCTTAGTATCAAAATCTGCCTTTGCTAGCTCATATTTTTTCTTATCTTCATGATATTGCGCCAACAAAGCATCGTATTTACTCTTTTCGGCATTATAAGTTGCCAAAGCTTCCTGATACTTGACTTCATTTTCTGCATTAATACGATCAGCTTCTGCCTTTTCAGCTACTTTATTGTCAAATTCAAGCTTACTTTTATTGTAATTCTCAACAGCTTGCTGATACTGAGCCTTAGACACCTGATACTCATTCAACGTTGTATTAATAGCTTGAGCCTGAGCCTCATTATCAGCTATAGCAGCTTCTACAGATGGTTGATTTTTAGGAGCTGTCTCCTTCACTTCAACACCTTCTTTTTCAGCTGCTTCCTTGGCTTGCTCCAACTCAGGAGATACTACTTCAGATGTTGTCACAGTAGTATTACCTTGCTGATCCTCACTAACCACACGAACCTCATCAGACTCAGTCTGAGCAGGTGTAGAGCTAGAACCTGTCGCTTGAGCTGCCGAACTCTCTTGATTAGAGCTGTTTTCAGCAGCTGTTGAAGCCACCGTACCAGAATTAACTTCATCAGCTTTTACTGAACCGTTACCGATAGCAAATAGAGCTGTCCCCAACAAAACAGAGGCTGCTCCAAAGCTATATTTTCTAATCGAAAAACGCTGTTTTCTATTCATTTTTAATTCTCTCCAACACTATTATTCTTCTCTAAAAGTACATCACAACTACTACATACTCATATCATAGCAAAATTATTGTAATCTTCAAGAACTTTATCCTTAAGATTAAACTTTTCATAGTAGTAACTATCGATACAACGAAACCATATGGACCAAATAGCCAGTAGAAAGAGCAATCTCATCAATCCGATGGCAAGAGCAGGTTTTTAAGATGCTTTTGATAGTCTTGTGATACTTCAATCTTTTCAATCCTATTAATAGCAACTAATTCCGACTGGCGCTTAGCCAGTTCCGCCTGCCACTTTTCATGAAAATCTTTAGAACCATACTTGTCTTTCACTAGTGTGTCCATGATATTAACCGTATCAATATAGGCGATAGCCTGAACACGCAAGTCATCATTTTTAAAAGGCTTTGACTCAAATTCCTTGATCTGGTCCAATTCTTTGCCAACCATTGTGCGGTATTCTTCTTTAGAATAATGCTTATGAGAAAGCGTATCGGTGTAAGACCATTGATCTTCCAACCCATGGGCAACCGCACTAACAAATTGCTTGTCATAATAAGTCACATAGTGATTAACCGATAATAGGTATAAACGACTACTCAACCCTATTAGGACAATAACAATTCCAAGCGTCAATAGCATTATTTTTCTACTAGTTATAAACTTCTTATTCAGCTAAAAACCCTCCCATTAAAAACATTTAACGCTATAATACACAGTTTAAGACAGTGGAATAAAATTCCTTGCGCTCAACTGATACTAGCAGCCTCCTTTACAGCATTAGACATCTCTAAAACTGTAATAAGGTAGAAAGCGTTACAGCTACCAAAATATGATGAGACTGCCTCTATCCCCCAGTTTATTATCATACACAAGTATGTTTAAAATTACCTAATACTTCCGTATTTATTCTGAATTTTATGAAATCTATAAGGTAAGCTGATGTCAATCCTTTCTTTAAACAAACAATAATTAGAAAGACAGATATTATGACAATAAGTGATATTTTTGAATTCAATAGCAAAAATGATATAATGAGCAGGAGATTCATGCTACAGCCACGTCAACTACGATGCCTTCATGACCTCAAATGGAATCTGGAAAATCAGAGTCTCTCTGGAGCCAGTACTTATTAGGTGTTAATACTGAAATAATAAAATAGCTCTATACGAAAGGAAACTATTAATCTTATGATGAATATGCAGTCAATGATGAAGCAAGCACAAAAGCTACAAAAGCAAATGGAACAAAAACAAAGCGAGCTAGCTGCCCAAGAATTTATCGGCAAGTCAGCTCAGGATCTGGTTGTAGCAACTTTGACAGGCGATAAAAAATTAGTCGCTATTGACTTTCAAGAAGCTGTCGTTGATCCAGAAGATCTGGAAACCTTATCCGACATGACCGCCCAAGCTGTCAATGACGCCCTTGCTCAAATTGACGAAGCGACAAAAAAATCAATGGGCGCTTTTGCTGGTAAATTACCATTTTAAACCTATAAAAAACGAGACCTTAAAGTCTCGTTTTTCTTATTTTTCTTTCACTATTTCTAGACAATAGGACTTTTGGTGGCAGTGAGGACAGGTTAGTTTGCGGGTACGTGGGGTGTGACCTGCAATGGCAAACTCTCTAAAATCAGGAGTAAAAACCTGATGGCAGTTTGGGCAGAGATAAACAAGCCCTCTTTGCCGGTGCAGAATCCAAGCAGTTAAGGAAACAATAAAGACTGGTATGGCACCAAAGCTCAACCATCTCGTTTTTAGGAAATAGCCATCGATAACCTCGACAGCGATGTAAATCGCTATCATGAGTATAATAACAGCATTGGTTTTTAAAAAATAGCGACGCCATTGATCTTGTGTTTTCATTTTTATGGACATGTCTCTCAATTTTTCAATGGATGAGTTCGTTTGTTGGCTAAGTGATTTCTTAAGACGATTTGCCTTATCCAATTTTTCTTTTTGAGACTGGATACCTGAATCAAGATGATGAATGTGATCCTCCAGCAAAAGACTAAGCACTTGATTGGCATTATCTTCTAATAAGATTTTCTTAATCTGTTCGATCGAAAAATCTATTTCTCGTAGGAAACTGATGACCTCAAGACGCTGACGATCCTTTTCCGAATACAGCCGTCGTCCACCTTCTGATAGTTCAGTCGGTGGTAAGATTCCTCTTTGGTCGTAGTATTGAACAGTCCTCACAGAGACGCTTGCTAATTTTGCCAACTCTCCTGTTGAATACAATTGAGACATGCTTACCTCCTTTAGCGTGTTTTTTGTAAAATCATTGCTTCTTATGTGCACACATTCAATTGATTTACACCCATAATGTACTTTATTACCTTAGGTCATATGCAAGTCCTAACGCAAGGTGATTTTTTATTTTTTCAATTTTTTTGGGGTATTAATTGACAATCTTGTCAATCCAGTAGATCGTCAAGAGCTGCAAAAGGATTGTCTGTACTAGCTACTTCTTGAGTTTCAAGATAGGACTTATTATTGTCAAATTCTAGGAAAGCCTCATAGACGCTCGCCGTCATGCGAGCATCTTCCAAACTATCGTGGCCATGCCCTTTGATCCCTAAAAAGTCAGCAACACTGGTTAATTTAAGATTGATAATCCCATTTAAATCGGTACTTCTACGCTCAAAGGCTTCATCATACACATCAACCACATACTGCTCTGTCAGATCAAGCCCGTTAGCTATCAATATAGGCAAATCAGACTTGAGAGCATTGTAGCCAATGAGCGGTGTCTTCCCAACAAAGGTAGCAAAATCAGCTATAACCGTCTCGATTTTGGGAGCATTCGCAATTTTTTCAGCGGTAATCCCAGTCAAACCATTGATAAAGCTCTGTAGAGGTACTTCCGAGTACACATAAGAGTCAAAGGCATCGACTTCCCTATGATCCTTATATTTAACAGCTGACACTTGAATGATATGACTAATATCATCTACCGTATTAAACTCTAGATCAAATGCAATATAATCTTTTAAAACCTTCATAACAACCATCCTTTCAATAAAAAAAGAAGAGTTCCTCAACTCCTCCTTCATTGCTATTAGCGACCAAAAAGGCGCTGAAAAAATCCTTTTTTCTGATTCATTTGTATTTCTTCAACTTGTGTACGAGCTTCGTCTAATTCTAATTTAAGATTCTCACTGTCTTGCATAGCAGTCAAAGTCAACTGTTGCTGCTGGTCCAGTTGCTTATCTTTCTCAGCAATCTGAACGTCCTTGATCCCCAGCTGTTCATTCATAGCAGATAGCTGCTCATCTTTGGCTTTTAGCTGATGGTAAAGTCGTGTGATTTCAGCATTTTTCTCATCTACCAAAATTTCCATTAACTCACGTTGCTGAGTCTCTTCACTAACAGGCTCATCCTCAAAAATAGTTTTTTTATAGATTTCCTCGAGCTTAATCAAGCCGCCACGATTAACAACCGTTACGCCCTTTTCATTTTTATCAACAAACTCCTCAGGAAGTGACTTAACACGATTATTAACGGCCTGGCGACTGACACCAAGTATCTCAGCTAATTCACTGACTGTTTTTTCAATAGCCATATCATCCTCTTTTATCCGAAAATTCTTATAAAATAGTATCATAATGGCCTTTTACTGTCAATTTATAGGAAAAATCCCTCCAGTAAGCACAAAAAGAAAGGGAGCTGGGACAAAAGTCTCAAACTCCTTCAATCTATTAAACTAAAATCATAAGTCCTTATTTAAATTTTATAACTCCCAATTTATATAAAACAATTACAAGTACAATAATTGAAATAAGGGCAAATGCAGCAATAATAACATATCTCATATCAACCACCTGAAATCACAATAATGCCAGCCCCTCAGCTACGCCTAGAGCAGCGCCTCCAAGAGCGAATACACTTCCAACACCCAGGCTATCGGAAATTTCTAAAACAACTAAAATCACTCACAGCTCCATACTATCATTTAAACGTTTTATAAGCAGGCCTTTACTGACCAATTCGATTTCAATTCTTAACATATCAAAAAAAGACTAAAATTTCTGCTTTTTTCATTTTAATCGAGCTGCCTATCTGTCGGCTTACAAGAAAAACTAAGGTGTTGGGACTAGTTGCCTCTTCTCATTGCTCTTAATTAAAATCAGCCGAGGACTCTCTAACTATTAGCAATAATCATCAAGTCTGGTTCCAGTAACTATCCCATGGTATAATACTCTTATGACACATTATGATACTATCGTAATCGGAGGCGGTCCTGCTGGTATGATGGCCACTATTGCCTCTTGCTCCTATGGACTCTCTACCCTCCTGATCGAAAAAAATAAGCGCTTGGGTAAAAAATTAGCCGGCACAGGTGGCGGCCGCTGTAATGTCACAAACAGCGGAACACTAGAAGACCTTATGGACGGCATTCCCGGAAATGGCCGCTTCCTTTACAGCGTTTTTTCCCAATTTAACAACCATGATATTATTCAATTTTTTGAAGATAATGGCACTCCTCTTAAGGAGGAAGATCACGGTCGTATGTTCCCAACAACAGATCAATCACGCACCATCATCCAAACCCTGGAAGGTAAGATCAAGGCGCTAAACGGACAGATTCAAACGGGCATCGAAGTTCTTTCAGTCAAAAAAGACGAGGGACGTTTTATCCTTCGTACTCCAGAACAGACGCTAAGCTGCGACAAACTCATCGTCACAACCGGTGGTAAATCCTATCCGTCTACTGGATCAACCGGATTTGGTCATGACATTGCTCGCCATTTTAAATTAGAAGTAACTCCTCTCGAAGCAGCAGAAAGTCCACTCCTAACCGATTTTCCCCACAAGGCCTTACAAGGTATTTCCCTCACTGACGTCACCCTGAGCTGTAACAAGCACAAAATCACACACGACCTACTATTTACCCACTTTGGTCTATCTGGGCCTGCTGCTCTGCGCTTATCCAGTTTTGTATCCGGCGGGGAACTAGCACATCTGGATCTACTTCCCAATAAAAGCATAAAGCAAATCATAGAATTACTAGAGAAAAATCGAGAAAAGTCTGTCAAAAACACCCTGAAACAATTGCTGCCTGAGCGCTTAGCAGACTTTCTCAGCCAAGACTACCCTGAGAAGGTCAAACAGCTCAATCACCAAGACATAGACAAACTGACCGCCTCTATCAAAGAACTTCCCATAAAGATTACTGGTAAGATGTCCCTAGCCAAATCCTTTGTCACCAAGGGAGGCGTTGATTTAAAGGAAATCAATCCTAAAACACTGGAAAGTAAAAAAGTACCTGGACTTCACTTTGCTGGCGAAGTCCTCGATATCAATGCCCATACAGGCGGTTTCAATATCACATCCGCCCTATGTACCGGCTGGGTAGCAGGTTCAATCCATTAAAAGGATGTTCAAAAATTCTCATCCTTATTTGGTCAATTTTATTTGCTAGGCGCAGTGGTTGATTGGCGGTCCTTATCCCTTGCTAAGCAAGTGATAGCGACCAGCCTAATCAACTTTGCGGAGGTGGGACAACAAAATCAAAACCGTGATTTTCTCACGGTTTATTGATTTTTGTCCCACTCTCTTTAAAGCACTTCTTTTAGAGCATTGATATCTTCTTGTGTCGTAGACCAGCTAGTTGCCAAACGAATAACCGTATGAGACTCATCATAGGGTTCCCAATAACTGTAAACCACTTTCTCTGCCAGATCCCCAAGATCTTCATTCTTAACAATGATAAACTGCTGATTAGTTGGAGACTCATAGTAAAATCGATAACCTTTATCATTTAGAACAGAGCGAAGCTGCTTGGCATAACCAATAGCTTCTCTACCGATTTTTGTATACAAGTCATCTTTAAAGAAGGCATCAAATTGAACACCTATGACTCGTCCCTTGGCTAAAAGGGCACCATGTTGCTTGACCTGGGTCACAAAATGCTTGGGTTCATTTTTCTTCGTGAATACCACAGCCTCACCTATAAGAGAACCTAATTTTGTCCCACCGATATAAAAGACATCTACCAATTCTGCCAGGGTAGGCAAGTCCACATCATTTTCAGGAGAGCCTAAAGCGTACCCTAGACGAGCACCATCAACGTAGAGAGGGAGGCTGTAAGAACGACAGACTTGACTGATTAATTCCAGCTCATGGCGACTATAAAGCGCCCCATACTCTGTCGGCTGCGAAATATAAACCATCCCAGGAAAAACCATATGCTCATGATTGCCATCAGCATAAAAAGTTTTCAGATAATCCTCCACATCCTCAGCCTTTATTTTACCGTGTTCTTGCGGAAGGGGTAGCACTTTATGTCCCGTAAACTCAATAGCACCTGCCTCATGGCTTGCGATATGTCCTGTCTCCGCTGCCAACACACCCTCATACGGTGCTAACACAGTATCGATAACAACCTGATTAGTCTGAGTACCACCTGTCAAGAAAGTCACCTGGGCCTCAGGACAGTCACAAGCATTACGAATCTTTTCTGCTGCCAGCTCCGTATAACGATCCATCCCATAGCCTTCTAAATTTTCCTCATTAGTCTCAATTAAAGCCTGCAACAATCTAGGATGAACACCTTCATTATAATCATTTTCAAAATGTAGCATACCTACTCCTTACAAATCAGAAAAATCATACAACTGAGGATACTGATCACACTCTGGATTCTTAGGGTGACAAATTTCACGACCAAAAAGGATCATGGCCTGGTGAGCCGCTAACCACTCTTGCTCAGGTAAAACAGACATCACGTACTTCTCAATCTCAAGCGGCGTTGCAGATTTTTTAACCAAATCATGGTGCTTGCAGATCCTCTCCACATGCGTATCTACCGCAAATGCAGGAATACCAAATCCCACACTCATCACCACATTAGCAGTCTTACGACCAACACCAGCCAAACTTTCGAGTTCTTTTCTAGTCTGAGGGACTACTCCCTGAAAATCAGCGACTAATTGTTGCGCACATTTTTTCATGTATTTAGCCTTATTACGATAAAGCCCCAGACTTGATATATACCGAGCTAATTCAGTCTCACTAGCTTCTGCCATAGCCTCTGGTGTCGGAAAAGCCTCAAACAGAGCTGGTGTCACCTTATTAACAGCAGCATCTGTTGTCTGAGCCGATAACAAAACAGCTATAACCAATTCAAAATTATTTTTAAAATTCAAACTAGGCTGAGCGTCAGGATAAAGCGCAATAATCTCCTCAATAACCTTTTTCGCCCGTTTTTTCGATAAAACCATAACACTCACCTCAATATTAGTGTCCAAATAAAACAACCCGAATACATCAAAAATGGTTTAAGCAATCACTTATAACCGACTAGCCTCAGCCACCTTCCACCATAACAGATGCAGTTCCTAATCCCAAGCGTAAACCTTCTAGCTACCTTGCTCAAGGGGCTCGAAGGCAAGACTGGGCTTAGCATTGAGTGACAGATCCCCATACTGCTTGTTCTCATTCTCAATAACAGCCGCCAGAGCAATCATACCCGCATTATCACCACAGAGACGAAGAGGAGGAATAACCACTCTAACATCCTCTGAAATTTCCTGACTCAAACGCTCACGCAATCCTTGATTAGCAGCTACACCACCAGCAACAACCAAAGTTTCTACAGGATAGAGCGCCAAAGCCTTCTTGGTCTTAGCCATAAGAATATCAAGAACAGCTGCTTGAAAGGAAGCAGCCAAATCTTCTGTAGACAATACCTCACCTTTTTGCTGGGCATTATGATACAAATTAATAAAAGCTGACTTGAGACCTGAAAATGAAAACTCTAAATTATCTTCCTTAATCATAGCCCTAGGAAATTGATAAGTATCCTTACCTTTATGAGCTAGTTCATCAATTTCACGACCTGCTGGATAGCTCAAGCCCATCACTCGGCCAACCTTATCATAAGCCTCACCCACAGCATCGTCTCGAGTTTCCCCAATAATCTTATAGTTACCAGGCTCACTGACATAAACCAGTTCAGTGTGTCCCCCCGACACCAACAAGGCCATAAGAGGATAAGTCAAGGGACCTGACTCACGCGCCGCCATCAAATGACCAGCCATATGGTTGACAGGGATTAAAGGTAGACCATTGGCCCAAGCAAAAGCCTTGGCAGCAGCTATACCAACTAAAAGCGCTCCAACTAAACCAGGACCATAAGTCACAGCAACAGCACTCAAAGATTTTACATCAACGTCTGCTTCTTTTAAGGCCTCCTTGATACAAAGAGTAATCACCTCAACGTGATGGCGACTGGCCACCTCTGGAACAACACCGCCAAAACGCTTATGACTCTCCACCTGACTAGCAATAATATTACTTAAAAGCTCATTCTCATTTTTCAGAACAGCTACACTAGTCTCATCACAAGATGACTCAATAGCTAAAATATATCTATCTTCTGCCATAAAACTTTACTGATTCTTCATCGGAAAAAACAGCTTTCTCCTCACTTTCATCTAGCTTGACGTCTCATGATCAAGGCAGCCTCTATAGGATTATGGTAGTAGGCCTTACGCCTAGCCACCTCTTCAAAACCATGTTTACGGTAAAGATGATAAGCCTCTTGATTAGAGACTCTCATCTCAAGAAAAATGGCCTCCTCACGCTGGCTCAGATAAGATAAGAGCTTATCTGCCCTTCCTTGTCCTTGATAAGCTTGCTTAATAGCAATATTCGTTAATTCAAGCTCACCCGCCAAGTCTTGTACCGCCATAAAACCAACAATTTCTTGACCATCATAGCTAAAAAAATACTCGCTGCTGTCCTTGGCAAGATCATCTCGAACTTGCTGATAGGTCCAAGGGGACTCCCCGTAGACATCTTTTAAAATAGCATGAACAGCCTGACCATAATCCTCAATCCTCATCATACTTGCTTAATATAAGCTTCACTGCCATCTTCTTCATGATCTTTAAGCCAATTTTCCTCAGCTTCTACACGCTTGAGATAATTAGGGACAAAACGATCCACATCCTGTGCTGGCAATTCCGCACCCAAACGACCAATAAAGCTAGCATTAGGCAAACTTGGCAAGATTTTAGCGTCTGGTAACTCTTGAATAATCTGTTCTTTAAAACCGTCCACTTCACCTACAAAAGTCACATCTGAGTAGGCCTTAGCTCGCTCAATTACCTCAAGCATAGAAGCATGCCCTTCGGGCTCTACCAACTGGTACTTTTCATTATAAAATCCAGCGTAAACATTGTTACGTCTAGCATCCATCAAGGGAATCAGCACACCAGAAATATGAGTATGACCACCAACTAAAGCTAGTAGACTCGAGACACCAACCAAATCCACATCTAACGTATAGGCCAAAGTCTTGGCAGTTGCCACCGCCACACGCAGACCAGTATAAGATCCAGGTCCTTGCGCTACAACTATACGCTCCAAATCGCTGGGCGCCCAACTAGCCTGAGCCATCAAAAACTCAATGGTCGGCATCAGACTAATACTATGATTCTTTTTTACCGTCAATGTCAAATCCGCAATCAGGGCCCCATCTTCCAAAAGCGCCACCGACAAAGCCTGACTAGACGTATCAAATGCTAATAATTTCATGAACTTCCTCTTAATGATTCCACATAGAACGCTCTTTCAATTTTTTTTCATAAGATGTCCCTGCAATAAAGGCTTTAAAGATCTCACTAAGTCTTTCAAAGTCAATGTTTTCCCCTAACAGATGTTGATCATACTGGGTTCTTATCTCTAGAATTTTAGGAATTAAGGTTTCCCCCTCAGGCGATAAGAATAAAAGACTAGCTCTTCGATCTTTTTCAGATATTTCCTTGGTAACAAGTCCCTTTTTAATGAGAGAGCTAACTAAGCGACTAGGACTTCTTTCCTCACAAATTAATAAGTCACCTAGTTCTTTTAAAGATAAAGGACCGTACTCTTGAAGAACAAGAAGAACCTCACTCTGATTGGGCGTTATATGCAAAGGCGCCAACAGATGAATTAACTCTTTATTCACTATGTTTTCAACACTTTTAAACATATACCTAAAACGAACTATTTCGTGTACTGACATAATTTTTCCTTTTATTTCAATCTCTTACTATTGTACAACAGATTAAGTAAATTGTTGACAATAAAATAGTTAAAAACTAGAATAGAAGAAAATAGATGACATGTCATCTATTTTAAAATTCATTAAAAGGAGATTTCTCATGAATACGATAACTCCCTCTCGAACCATTAAACACGCCTTTGTTACCGGAGCAACAGGACTTCTAGGAAATAACCTTGTCCGTGCTTTACTCAAAGAGAATATCCACGTTACGGCTTTGGTCAGGTCAATGGATAGAGCACAAAAACAATTTGGAGATCTTCCCATTCGTTTTGTTCAAGGAGATATTCTAGATCCAGAAAGCTATAAATCCCATCTACCTGATTGTGACAGCCTTTTTCACACAGCAGCTTTCTTTCGTGACAGCCATAAGGGTGGCAAACACTGGCAAGAACTCTACGATACTAATATCACAGGAACAAAAAATCTCTTGCAAGCTGCCTATGACGCTGGAATTCGACAAATCGTACACACCTCTTCTATTGCTGTGCTCAAAGGCCAGCCTAACCAGCTCATTGATGAGACAATGTCTCGCAGTCCCGATACCAAAATAGAATACTATCGCAGTAAAATTCTTAGTGAAAATGCCGCTAAAGATTTTCTGGCCAAACACTCCGATTTGTTTTTGACCTTTGTGCTTCCGGGATCTATGTATGGTCCTGGTGATATGGGACCAACCTCTACAGGCCAGATGATTTTAAATTATATGCAAGGGAAAATTCCAGGGATTATCAAAGCTAGCTACAGTGTAGTTGATGCCAGAGATGTGGCAGATATCCATATCCGAGCTATGAAATATGGACGCAAAGGCGAACGCTATTTAGCTGCTGGTCAATACATGACCATGCAGGAACTAATGAATACTCTAGAATCAGTCACAGAGATTCCTGCTCCTAAAAGAAACATTTCCCGTCCTCTGCTGAAAACCCTCGCCATGTGGAATGAAATCTATCATTCCATCACCAGAAAACCCGTCCTAGTCAGTAAAGATTTAGTAGATCTCTTTGCTGAAGAATACCAGCGCACCCACTTTGATAACACCAAGATGGAGATGGAACTAGGTGGAAACTTCCGACCAGTTGAAGAGACAATGGTAGATACCATCAAATGGTATCGTAATCACGGCTATTTAAATTAAACAAAATAAAAACAGCACCTATGAATGAACCTCACCCTATTTATTGGATTGTGTATCCAACTTTTTAGGAGGCAATTCATAATGTACTGTTTTTTTATATTTCAAATAAATCAACTAATTGTGTATGTAAGAGACCATCTACAGTATAGCTTTCCATCTCTGGCGCATTAGCTAAGAAAAACGGATGGTTAACATGTGCTTCAAAAGCATCATGATCTTTCCATTTTTCAACGAAAGCATAATCACTATCACTATCCACAACTTTGCCACAATCATAGTGCAAACAGCCTGAATGAGTATTCGATTCTGTCACAAAACGACTAGCAATAGCTTCGAATTCCGCCACTCTATCAGGTTTTACATGACATAATGTATAACAACCAACTGCCATATGAATTCCCCCTTTCATCGAAATTCACTCAAGTCTATACTAATAGACAAGCATTGTAAAGTAAAAACCTAACCTAATATCAGGGACTCTTCTCATTCTCCTTTTACGAATAAAAGGATTTGTGGTACAATGTTAGTAATTATAAACAGTTCAGGTCAATTTTATTACACTAGACAATTTTATAGAAGAGTAGAAGTTATCAAAGTTGGACCAGGTAAGCTGACTTTGATTTCTTTCGTGTAACCGACCTTGACATTGCAGAAAGGAAACCTTATGATTTACAAAGTTTTTTATCAAGAAACAACTGATCGCAGTCCTCGTCGCGAATCAACACAAACCCTTTACCTAGACATCGATGCTACGACAGAGCTAGAAGGTCGCATCAAAGCTCGTAAGCTCATCGAAGACAATACCACCTACAATATCGAATTAATCGAGTTACTATCAGATAAACACCTTGAATATGAAAAAGAAACAGGTGCTTTTTCACTAACGGAGTTCTAATATGTCAAACATCAATTTAAAACCGGAAGAAGTTGGTGTCTACGCCATTGGTGGTCTCGGAGAAATCGGTAAAAACACCTACGGTATCGAGTATCAAGATGAGATTGTCATCGTTGATGCTGGTATTAAATTTCCAGAAGATGACCTCCTAGGTATCGACTACGTTATTCCTGATTATTCTTATATTGTTGAAAATGTTGACCGCATTAAGGCTCTAGTTATCACCCATGGTCACGAAGACCATATTGGTGGTATTCCATTTTTACTAAAGCAGGCCAATATCCCTATCTATGCAGGCCCTCTAGCCTTAGCTCTCATTCGTGGTAAACTCGAAGAACACGGTCTTCTACGTGATGCCACTCTCTACGAGATCAACGCAAATACTGAATTAACCTTTAAAAATCTGAGTGTTACTTTTTTCCGTACCACCCACTCTATTCCAGAACCCTTAGGGATCGTTATCCATACACCTCAAGGAAAGATTGTCTGTACCGGAGACTTCAAGTTTGACTTTACCCCTGTAGGTGAGCCAGCTGATCTCCATCGTATGGCTGCCCTTGGTGAGGAAGGAGTGCTATGCCTGCTCTCTGACTCAACCAATGCTGAGATACCGACCTTTACTAATTCTGAAAAAGTCGTTGGACAATCTATCATGAAGATTATCGAAGGCATTCACGGACGCATTATTTTCGCTTCCTTTGCCTCCAATATCTTCCGTCTCCAACAAGCTGCTGAAGCTGCTGTAAAGACAGGGCGTAAGATTGCTGTTTTTGGTCGCTCCATGGAGAAAGCCATCGTCAATGGTATCGAACTTGGTTATATCAAAGTGCCAGATGGTACATTTATCGAGCCCAATGAGATCAAAGACTACCACGCTAGTGAAATCATGATTATGTGTACAGGTAGCCAAGGAGAATCCATGGCAGCCTTAGCACGTATCGCAAATGGTACCCACCGCCAAGTGACCCTGCAACCTGGCGATACGGTTATCTTCTCATCCAGCCCAATTCCAGGTAATACCACAAGCGTGAATAAACTCATCAACACCATTCAGGAAGCTGGTGTTGAGGTTATCCATGGTAAGGTCAACAATATCCACACATCTGGACACGGTGGTCAGCAAGAACAAAAACTCATGCTACGCCTCATTAAGCCAAAATTCTTCATGCCCGTTCACGGAGAATATCGTATGCAGAAGGTTCATGCTGGTCTAGCAGAGGATACAGGCGTTCCACGTGATAATATCTTCATTATGGAAAATGGGGATGTGCTAGCACTTACCAGTGATTCAGCCCGTCGTGCTGGCCATTTCAATGCACAAGATATCTATGTCGATGGTAATGGTATTGGCGATATCGGGACAGCAGTCCTACGTGACCGCCGAGATCTTTCAGAAGATGGGGTTGTCCTAGCTGTTGCGACTGTCGACTTCAAGTCCAAAATGATTCTTGCAGGACCAGATATTCTCAGTCGAGGATTTATCTACATGAGAGAATCAGGTGATCTTATCCGTCAAGGACAGCGTGTACTCTTTAATGCAATCCGTATTGCACTTAAAAATAAAGATGCTAGCATTCAAAGTGTCAATGGTGCCATCGTCAACGCCCTACGCCCATTCTTATATGAGCAAACAGAGCGTGAACCCATCATTATTCCGATGGTGCTAACACCAGATAACAAAGATTAAGCAAAACAGTCTGAGACTTAAATCTCAGACTGTTTTTATTAGCCTAACACACTAAAATCCTCACAAAATAATCAAGAGCAAGCAAAAGGCTGAAATCTGTAAAAAACAAATCTCAGCCTTAATTTATTCAAAACATTAACACTTTAAGTTAGTACAAGTCTAAATAAGTTTCAATTTCCCATTGAGATACAAAAGCAGCATAGCTTGACCATTCAAGGCGTTTAGCCTCAACAAAATTAGAATAGATGTGATCCCCAAGAGCTGCCTTAACCACATCATCTTCCTGAAGAGCCTTAACAGCATTGTGAAGAGTAGATGGCAAATCACGAATACCAGCAGCTTCACGCTCATCCTCTGTCATAATATAAATATTTGACTCTACAGGAGCCGGAGCTTCAATCTTATTAACAATACCATCCAGACCAGCTTCTAATAAAACAGCTAAAGCCAAGTAAGGGTTGGCTGTAGGATCGACAGAGCGCAACTCCAAACGTGTCCCCATACCACGTGAGGCTGGTACTCGAATCAATGGTGAGCGATTTTGTCCCGCCCAGGCAATGTAGACAGGAGCTTCATAACCTGGCACCAAACGCTTATAAGAATTTACAGTTGGATTAACGATAGCTGTGTAATTATAAGCATGTCGCATCAATCCACCTAGGAAATAGTAAGCCTCCGAAGATAACTCCATCCCCTTAGGATCTTCCGGATCAAAGAAAACATTCTTCCCTTCTGCATTAAATAGAGACATGTTACAGTGCATCCCTGAACCATTGATACCAAACTTAGGCTTTGCCATAAAGGTAGCATACAGACCATGCTTACGAGCAATTGTTTTAACAACCAACTTAAAGATTTGAATGTTATCACAGGCCTGTAAAACATCACTGTATTTGAAATCAATTTCATGTTGACCGACCGCTACTTCATGATGGCTAGCCTCAACTTCAAAGCCCATTTGGGTCAAGACATTGACAATCTCACGTCTGGTATTATCAGCTAAATCTGTTGGAGCTAGATCAAAGTAGCCCCCCTTATCATTAACTTCCAGAGTAGGGTTATCATTATCATCCATCTTAAACAAGAAAAACTCAGGTTCAGGACCTAGATTAAAGGATTGAAAACCGAGATCCTGCATATGCCTTAGCGCACGTTTAAGATTACCACGTGGATCCCCTGCAAAAGGTTCACCCTGTGCGGTATAAATATCACAGATCAAGCCAGCTACTGCTCCATTTTCTCCCCCCCAAGGAAAGACTGTCCATGTATTCAAATCAGGATATAAGTACATATCAGATTCATTAATACGTACAAATCCTTCTATTGAAGATCCATCGAACATTGCTTTATTAGATAAGACCTTGTCTAATTGCTCATCTGTAGCTGGAATTTCAACATTCTTCAGCGTTCCAGCTATATCAGAAAACATCAGACGTAAAAAAGTAACATTTTTCTCTTTGACTTCGCGACGGATATCGTCGACAGTGATAGACATGGCAGCCTCCTTTTCATTTCCATGCATCAGAGCATCTAGTACTCCTGGGTCAACTAGCTATACATCTATATGATTACGTCCCTAGAGACGAAAACCACCTATATTGGAATTTGGGGCATTGAAACGTGCTTGATTATGCAATTCATTCTGTAGGATATGACGGACATCAGCATCAGATAAGTGTCTATGACGCTTGGCAGCTGCCTCCTCACGCTTTTTGTATTCCTGCTTAACCTCAGAAATATTCATACCCTCATTCAAAAAATCTTTGATCTCAAGCAAAAGATCCATATCATTTAAAGAATATAAACGGCGATTGCTAGATGTACGATCAGGGGTCAAAAGCCCTTGTTCTTCGTAATAACGAATCTGTCTAGCTGTCAAGTCTGTCAATTTCATAACAGAACCAATAGGAAAAACAGCCATTGAACGGCGGAACTCTTTTTCTTTCATGACAACCCCTTTCCCCCACCATTATATTCTGAAAATTCCGACCTGTCAAGGTCTATGTCAGATTTTATCACATCAAAAACAACTCTTTGATGAGGAGAGCTACTTTTTATGTCGATGTGAATAAAATTCCAAAATCTTAAAATCAATATTAACAATGATAGCAATAAAGACACCAAGGAAAGTCTCCCCAATCCTTGCCAGGGTATAGACAAACGCATCTCCAGTAGGTATAGAGAGAGTAATAATCAATAAAGCTGCTACTGCACCAATAATACCCGCCTTATTATTAATTGCGACATTGGTCATAATAGTCAACATCGTAAAAATAGGTACAAAAATTAGCGTAATCACAACACTATGGTGAAATAATTCATTAATGACAAAAAATAATAAAGAATAAATACCTCCAATAGTGTTACCCATTATACGCGACCATCCAAAATGGACACTTTGGTCAAAATTTTCTCTTAGGCTAAAAACAGCAGTTAAAGCACCAATCTGAAGTCCCTCAAACCCAAAAAGAGTAAAAAGACAAAGTACCAAAAAAACAGCCAATCCAGTCTTAAGTGTTCGCAGACCAAGGCGAAATTCTTTCCAATTAAAACGATGATTTTTCAAAATATAAAAAGACTTTCTAGAGATATCTGACAATATTCTAACATAAAATAAAGTGATAAACCATTTCTTCTGTGATTCACTATCACTAGATTAATTTGTGTCGATAGACACACTAATGATAACTCAGCTATATAAAAAAAGCCTGAAAGGCTTTCATTTCAGGCTCATTTTTATCTTATTTTTCTGTCAAGGCTGCAAGTCCTGGAAGTACTTTTCCTTCTAGCAATTCCATGGATGCTCCACCACCTGTAGAAATCCATGAGAATTTATCAGCACGACCAAGGTTGATAGCAGCTGCAGCTGAGTCACCACCACCGATAATTGATTTAACACCCGGTTGCTTAACAATCGCATCCATAACACCGATTGTACCAGCTTGGAAATCAGGATTTTCAAAGACACCCATAGGACCATTCCAAACAACTGTCTTAGCACCAGTAAGAGCTTCATCAAATTTAGCGATAGATTTTGGACCGATATCAAGACCAAGGAAACCAGCATCTACTGCTTCACCTTCAGTATCCTTAACCTCAGTGTAGTCAGCAAATGCATTAGCTTCTTTTGAATCTACCGGCAAGACTAATTTACCATTTGCTTTTTCAAGCAGAGACTTGGCAACTTCTAACTTATCTTCTTCAACCAAAGAATCACCAATTTCGATACCTTGAGCCTTGAAGAAGGTGTAAGTCATACCCCCACCGATAAGAACTTTATCTGCTTTTTCAAGTAGATTTTCAATAACACCGATCTTATCAGATACTTTTGAACCACCAAGAATAGCTACAAATGGACGTTCTGGCGTTTCAACTGCTTCTTGGATATAAGCAATTTCATTTTCAAGAAGGAAACCAGCAACCGCCTTTTCAACATTAGCTGAAATACCAACGTTTGAAGCATGAGCACGGTGAGCTGTACCAAAGGCATCATTTACGAAGATACCATCACCAAGTGATGCCCAGTACTTACCAAGTTCTGGATCATTCTTAGATTCTTTCTTGCCATCAACATCTTCAAAACGAGTGTTTTCCACAAGAAGGACTTCACCATCTTTAAGCGCATCAATAGCAGCTTCCAATTCACTGCCTCTAGTAGCTCCTGGGAAAGCAACATCCTGCCCTAATTTAGCTGCCAAATCTTTAGCAACAGGAGCAAGTGATTTTCCTTCTTTATCCGCTTCTTCTTTGACACGACCAAGGTGAGAGAAAAGGATAGCACGACCACCTTGCTCAATGATGTACTTGATAGTAGGAAGAGCAGCTGAAATACGATTATCGTTAGTGATAACACCATCTTTCAAAGGTACATTAAAGTCAACACGAACGAGGACTTTTTTACCTTTCAACTCAACGTCTTTAACAGTCAATTTTGCCATTTGGTAGACTCCTTTATATATTTTAATAAGGTTATTATAGCACAAATAAAGCCCTAAAGACAAACAAATGAAGATATTCACAACAACAAAACAAAAAGAGCTCTAGAGCCCTTTTTGATCACTATTCAATAAAAATTATTTAGCGATTTTTGCGAAGTATTCAAGCGTACGAACCAATTGTGAAGTGTAAGACATTTCATTGTCATACCATGAAACAGTCTTAACCAATTGTGTACCGTCTGCGCCTTCAGTAACTTCTGTCTGAGTAGCGTCAAACAATGAGCCAAATGACATACCAACGATGTCTGATGAAACAATCTCATCAGTGTTGTAACCATAAGATTCATTAGCTGCTGCCTTCATAGCTGCATTAACATCGTCAACAGTAACTTTCTTGTCAAGAACTGAAACCAATTCAGTCAGTGAGCCTGTTGGAACTGGAACACGTTGAGCATGTCCTTGCAACTTACCATTCAACTCTGGCAAAACAAGACCAATAGCCTTAGCCGCACCTGTTGAGTTTGGAACAATGTTAGCTGCCGCTGCACGAGCACGACGGAAATCACCCTTACGATGTGGACCGTCAAGAATCATTTGGTCTCCAGTGTAGCCGTGAATAGTAGTCATAGTACCAGCTTTGATGCCAAAGTTCTTGTTCAAAGCATCTGCCATTGGTGCAAGACAGTTAGTTGTACATGAACCAGCTGAAATAACTGTTTCAGTACCATCAAGAACATCATGGTTAGTGTTGAAGACGATAGTCTTAACATCATTACCACCAGGAGCAGTGATGACAACCTTCTTAGCACCACCATCGTGCAAGTGCTTTTCAGCAGCTTCCTTAGTGGCAAAGAAACCTGTTGCTTCAAGAACAATTTCAACACCATCGTTAGCCCAGTCAATTTGTTCTGGGTCACGTTCTGCTGAAACTTTGACGAATTGACCGTTGACTTCAAAACCACCGTCTTTTACGTCAACAGTTCCGTCAAAACGACCTTGTGTTGTATCATATTTCAGCAAGTGTGCAAGCATTGCTGGGTCTGTAAGGTCATTGATGCGAGCTACTTCAACACCTTCAACATTTTGGATACGACGGAAGGCCAAACGTCCGATACGTCCGAATCCGTTAATACCAACTTTAACTACCATGTGTGATTTCCTCCTTATGAAAATCAAAAAAATTTAATTAGGGCGAACCCTCTACATTTGTGAAAAGGTTAACTTGAGTATACACACAAGGCCCCTTCAACATGGTTATTATATAATGATTCGCAGAAAATTGCAACCTCTTACCCTTCTGTCATATACTAGCACTAGAGTCAACATTGAACCACTAAAAAAGCCAGTAAGTTGAACTACTTACTGACTTTTATTAGAAAAAATTATAATTAAGCTTCACCTGAATTTTTCTTAATAATTTCTTCTTGAACAGATTTTGGAACATCTTCATAGTGGTCAAAGACCATCATGAATGTACCACGACCTTGAGATGCTGAACGAAGGACAGTGGCATAACCAAACATCTCAGCGAGGGGAACATAAGCACGTACGATTTGGTTTGTACCATGTGCTTCCATACCATCTACACGTCCACGACGAGCAGTTACGTGTCCCATAACATCACCTAAGTTTTCTTCTGGTACAGTGATTGTTACTAACATCATTGGTTCAAGAATAGCAGGCTGTGCTGTCTTAGCTGCTTCTTTAAGTGCAAGAGAAGCGGCAATCTTGAAGGCAGTTTCAGATGAGTCGACATCATGGTAAGAACCATCATAAAGTTTAGCCTTGATGTCAACCAGCGGATATCCAGCAAGGACACCATTTGCCATAGCTTCTTCCAATCCTTTTTCAACGGCTGGGATAAATTCACGAGGAACAACACCACCAACAATGGCATTTTCAAACTCAAATCCTTTACCTTCATCGTTTGGAGTGAACTCGATCCAAACATCACCAAATTGACCCTTACCACCTGATTGACGTTTGAAGAATCCACGTGCTTGTGTTCCAGCACGGAAGGTTTCACGGTAAGATACCTGAGGAGCACCTACATTTGCTTCAACCTTGAATTCACGTTTCATACGGTCAACAAGGACATCCAAGTGCAACTCACCCATACCAGAGATAACTGTTTCACCAGTTTCTGGATTAGTTTCAACACGGAAGGTTGGATCTTCTTCTGCTAATTTTTGAAGGGCAACACCCATCTTATCTTGGTCAGCTTTGGACTTAGGTTCAACCATCAATTGGATAACTGGTTCTGGAACTTCGATTGATTCAAGAATAACTTTAGCTTTTTCATCAGTCAATGAATCACCAGTTGTAGTGTCTTTCAAACCAACCGCAGCAGCAATATCACCAGCATATACAGTTTGAATTTCTTCACGACTGTTTGCGTGCATTTGAAGGATACGTCCGATACGTTCACGTTTACCTTTAGTTGTATTAACAACATAAGAACCTGAGTTAAGAACACCTGAATAAACACGGAAGAATGTCAAACGACCTACAAATGGGTCAGTCATGATCTTGAAGGCAAGCGCTGCGAATGGCTCTTCATCAGATGCTGGACGCTCTTCTTCTTCGTCTGTATCTGGGTTAACACCTTTGATAGCAGGGATATCAAGAGGGCTTGGAAGGTAATCAATAACCGCATCAAGCATCAATTGAACACCTTTGTTCTTGAAGGCTGAACCACAAAGAACTGGGTAGAACTCAACGTTGATTGTTGCTTTACGGATAGCAGCTTTCAACTCTTCATTTGTGATTTCTTCACCTTCAAGGTATTTCATCATCAAATCTTCATCAGTTTCAGCTACTGCTTCAACCAATTTTTCACGGTATTCTTGAGCTTGTTCAAGGTATTCCGCAGGAATATCTTCTTCAAGGATATCTGTACCAAGGTCATTGGTATAGATTTCAGCTTTCATCTTAACAAGGTCGATGATACCACGGAAATCATCTTCAGCACCGATTGGTAATTGAATTGGATGAGCATTTGCTTGCAAACGTTCATGCAAAGTACTTACTGAGTATAGGAAATCAGCACCGATCTTATCCATTTTATTAGCAAATACGATACGAGGAACACCGTATTCAGTTGCTTGACGCCAAACAGTTTCAGTTTGAGGTTCAACACCTGATTGAGCATCAAGAACTGTTACAGCACCATCGAGGACACGAAGGGAACGTTGAACTTCAATAGTGAAGTCCACGTGCCCTGGTGTGTCAATGATGTTAACACGGTGGTCATGCCATTGCGCCGTTGTAGCGGCTGATGTGATTGTGATACCACGTTCTTGCTCTTGCTCCATCCAGTCCATTTGTGATGCACCTTCGTGAGTTTCTCCAATTTTATGGATACGACCAGTGTAGTAAAGAATACGCTCTGTAGTCGTTGTTTTACCGGCATCAACGTGAGCCATAATTCCGATATTACGAGTTTTTTCAAGTGAAAATTCACGAGCCATGATGGTTTTTCTCCTATGAATCTATAGTTTTTGGAAAAAACGGATAGGCAGGGACCTACCCGTTCTTACTGTTTTATTTATTGCTAATACGCAGTAGCTGGATAGCTTTTACCAGCGCCTTTTACAAGACTTAGTAAAAACCTAACCAATCTTGCGAGGAAAGACAACGAAATGCAAAAGCATTTCTGTCTTTCTCCCCTACCAGCGGAAGTGTGCAAAGGCACGGTTTGCTTCTGCCATACGGTGAGTATCTTCACGTTTCTTGACAGCAGCACCAGTATTGTTAGCAGCATCCATGATTTCTTTTGAAAGACGGTCAATCATAGTGTGCTCACCACGGGCACGTGAAGCATTTACCAACCAACGGAGTCCAAGAGTTGTACGACGTTCTGGACGCACTTCAACTGGGACTTGATAGTTAGAACCACCAACACGACGTGCACGTACTTCAAGTACAGGCATAATATTTTCCATTGCTGTTTCGAATACTTCGAGAGCATCGTTACCAGTAGCTTCTTTAATTTGGTCAAAAGCACCATAAACGATGCTGGCAGCTGTACCACGTTTTCCATCAAGCATAACACGGTTGATAAGACGTGTTACGATCTTTGAATTGTATAATGGATCTGGCAATACTTCGCGCTTAGGCGCTTGATTTTTACGACTCATTAGTTCTTATCCCCCTTCTAAGTTATCCTTTAGGACGTTTAGCACCGTATTTAGAACGGCCTTGTTTACGATCAGCTACACCTGCAGTATCAAGTGCACCACGAACGATGTGGTAACGTACCCCCGGAAGGTCTTTAACACGTCCACCACGGATAAGCACAACACTGTGTTCTTGCAAGTTGTGCCCGATACCTGGGATATAGGCAGTCACTTCGATAAGATTACTCAAACGTACACGAGCAAATTTCCGAAGAGCTGAGTTTGGTTTTTTAGGTGTCATAGTACCAACACGAGTAGCAACACCACGCTTTTGTGGTGATGAAATGTTTGTTGGAACTTTTTTGTGAGAGTTGTAACCAACGTTCAACGCTGGTGACTTAGACTTTTCAACTTTAGACTTACGTGGTTTACGTACTAATTGGTTGATTGTAGGCATCTACATTTCTCCTGTAAAATTTTATTTTTGGTTGATATAGCGCTTGGTGACAGGCCTATATCCGGGTGTACTTTGCAACAATTGTCAGCACGTCTCTGTACACTTTGGAGAGACCAAAAGTAAAAAGTACCGTCTAGCATAATATCATAGACGGCACTTTTTGTCAATTAATTCCCCGATTTTTAGAGTCATTTTATAACTCTTAAAAGATATTCCCCAGATCCACTTTAACAATATTATTTTTAACATCAATTTCCGAAACAGTCATCAAGGATTTGTAATCAAAAAGATTATCACGTCCTTTTGGAGTATTTTCAGCAAATACAGCTACACCTACCAATTCACTTTCAAATTCCTTAAGTAGACTAATCATCCCACTAATAGTACCGCCGCCCTTGAGGAAATCATCCACAATTAAAACACGGCTATTGGGCTTCAAGCTGCGTTTAGATAAAAACATTTTCTCGATGCGATCACTTGATCCACTGGCATAATTGACTGAAACTGTAGAACCTTCTGTAATTTTCAAATCCCTACGCACAATAACAAAAGGAACATTAAGCACATTAGCTACAGCATTAGCAATAGGTACCCCCTTAGTGGCAACAGTCATAACTGCATCAATGCTATCACCCGCAAAACTACTAGCAATAATCCGACCAATATTCTGAAGAATGCTTGGTGTACTCAAAAGATCTGATAAATAAATATAGCCTCCAGGCAAAATACGATCGCTCTCAGATAAACGTTGACAGAGATCGGTCACAATAGCCTTTGCTTCTTCTCTGGAAATGGTAGGGCGAAAAATAACGCCCCCACTTGCACCAGTAACCGTCTCAATATGTCCAATATTGCTGTTTTCAAAGGCACGCTTGATAATAGCAATATCTTCTGAAATAGAAGACTTAGCAGCCTCATACTGCTCAGCAAATGTATTTAAACTCGTTAAAGTATAAGGATTGTTAATCAAATAATTGGAGATAACAACCATGCGTTCACTACGACGTAATTTCATATCTATCTCTTTTCCTGTGTATTAGACCCCTATTATATCATAAAAGATATAAAAAACGAACATTATGCTTAAAAATGCTCGTTTTTGCTATAAAAAACTAATATTTAGGTTTATAGAGGGAACGGTTATCCAAAGCAAAGACACGGCGAGTCATCTCACCTTGATCGACCTGAGCAAGTGCCTGAGTCATCATCATCATTTCAGCATCAATATTATCAATCATATGGACAATTTCTGCTTCCATGATTTGCGGACGAACAGGACTACCATACTCTAAAAGACCGTGGTGACTGAGAACAACATGACGAAGTACTGTCACGTCTTCCTTATCATCCTCAATATTTAATTCAAGAATAGCCTTTGTAATTTCCTCATTAATCAAAGAAATATGCCCAATAAGATTACCTCTGACAGTATATTCAGTATTGTCCACACCAGATAGTTCAATACATTTAGCTAAATCATGGAGCATAATCCCTGCAAACATTAGGCTCTTATCTAAAACTGGATAAATATCTCCAATACTATCCGCCAATTTCACCATAGTAGCTGTGTGGTAGGCAAGACCGCTTTCAAAGGCATGATGATTTGTCTTAGCAGCTGGATAGGCAAAAAAGTCTTTATCAAATTTGCGATAAATAGTCCGGACAATACGCTGCCAAGTAGCATTCTCAATTTTGAACATCATACCTTCTAAGTAGTCTTTAAGTTCATTGATATCCACTGGAGATTTTTTCTTAAAATCTGCAGGATCATTCGGTTCGCCTTCTTCAACATTTCGCAATTGAATCTGATTAACCTGAGGCGTCCCATTGTAGACTTCCCGACGTCCTTGCATATAGACCACCTTACCAGCTGTAAACTGCTCAACATTGTAGGGCTGGGCATCCCAAAGATTCCCTGCTATCTCCCCTGAGTCATCTTGAAAGGTTAAGGCCAAAAAATCTTTACCAGCCCGTGTCTTTCTAAGTTCTGCTCGCTTGATGAGGTAATAGCCTTCAAACGCCTCATCTTTTTTCATTTGACTAATCTTCATGAGTAGAGTCACCTCCTAATTGCCTAGTGGGATCTTTAAGTAAGTTCTGGGTAGCGCTATCTTGATAATCTTCTACATTATCTAGAGCCTTAATAATAGCATTTGTTCGTGTTGTCATCAACGATTCAACTGTTTTATTGGCGGTATTGAGTTGTTTATGAGCTTTTTCAAGCATCCCACCAAACTTATGAAATTCTGTCTTGACATTACCTAGTATCTTCGAAATATCATCCGCATTTTTTTGAATATTAAGCGTTTTAAAACCGACAGATAAAGAATTCAGCAGAGCTGATAAGGTACTTGGCCCAGCTACAACAATAGCTTCATCTCGTCGTAAACTATCGAAAAAGGCACTATTGCGTACAACTTCTGAATACAAGCCTTCGGTCGGTAAAAACATAATCCCAAAATTTGTGGTCTCAGGAGGGTTGAGATATTTCTTTTGAATATCCTTGGCAAAGCGCTTAAGACTAGCCAAAAGGGATTTCCTCAAAGCTTCAATCTCCTCACTGGATCCCTGTTCATAAGCATCCTCTAAACGATAGTAATCCTCCAGAGGAAACTTAGAATCTATAGGAAGATAGACATGTTGACCTTGGACAGAGCCAGGCAGCTTGATCGCATACTCCACACGCTCGCTAGATCCGGTAACTGTTGCAAATTCTCGCTCGTACTGGCTGTCTGTCAAAATATCTTCGATGATCTGTCCTAGCTGAAGCTCTCCCATTATTCCACGGGTTTTGGTATTTGAAAGCACTTTGTTGAGTGTCCCGACATCTTTGGCTACCGTCTTCATCTCACCTAAGCCTTGATTAACAGATTCTAATTGCTTAGAAACAGCTTCAAAAGAGGTTTGTAAACGTGTTTGCAGGGTCTTTTCTAATTTTTCCTCAACCGTTTGTCTCATCTGATCTAGGCGCTTTTCGTTTGAATCTTGCATCGTTTTTACAGCAGTTGTTAATTGCTGATTTATCTGCTCTAAGCGCTGATCCGAGCGATCACGGTTCTCTGATAAATTTTGATGAAGAACATCTCTGATCTCTGCTAATTGCTGGTACAAATCTGCCTGCAAACGATTGAGCTGCTGATTCATAGCTAGCACCTGATCTTTCTTAGCCATTTCCATCTGGTAAGAAATCTGCTCTGATAAACGATCAGCATGGGCATCCTGATTTTTAGATAAATCGGCATTTAACCCTGAAAATTGGCTAATCACATACAGCAACAAGCCCAGGATAAGAAGAGCAACTAAAAGTAAAATAACCGTCATACTAAATCCTATCTTTGGAATGAATGATAATAAGGTACCCACGATCAAGCGATACCTCTATCAGTTTATCCGTAAATTCATTACTAGAATAAATTTTCTTCTTGAAAAAATTATCAGCAGTCAGCGTATACTTGGCACCCTCAATATTCAGTTCTGCATCATCTGAGGTCATAAATGAAACATAGGTCATACCTGACCAAGGGGCTATCTCATGATGTCCTGCTGGACGATATTCTACAACATTCTGCCCATCAAGCAAACAAATCTGCATCATATAAGGAGCTAGATCTGGATGACTCGGTAAAAAGATATTCGCTAACAAATGATCCAAACGCCCACCAAAGGCACCATAGACACTGAACTTGGCATTCGGCCAGCGCTCTAAAGCAACTCTTAAAGCGAGCTCAGTATCTGTATCATTTTTATCCTTAGGAGCTAGGATGACCTGAGCAGCAGATTCCTTAATCCGCTCCAGCTCAGACTCACTCACCGAGTCAAAATCACCAACTGCCATAACCATAGGAATGCCAGACTCTAACAGAGCTAGGCTACCTCGGTCAACACCAATATAGTAATCAAAGTCCTGAGGCATAGACTCCAAATCACCACCAGCAATTAAAGCAACCTTAGTCATTCAAAGCATCCCTAAGGCTTTGGACCTGCCCAACAAGATCATCAGCCTTAAACAAATAAGAACCAGATACAAAGACATTGGCCCCCGCATCAGCACAAGCCCTGATCGATTTATCATCAATTCCACCATCGACTTCGATCTCAAAATGATAACCGCCATCTTTGCGCCATTTTGCAACCGTCTTTACCTTATCTAACATTTCTGAAATAAAGGTCTGACCACCAAAACCAGGATTAACCGTCATGATCAAAACTTGATCCACTAAAGATAAAACAGGCTCCAAAGCAGCAACTGGGGTCCCAGGATTAATAACAACACCAGCTTTCATCCCTGCCGCCTTAATTTTTTGAAGGGCACCATGGATATGCTGGGTTGATTCAACATGTATGGTCATAATATCAGCACCAGCTTGTGCAAAAGCATCTACAAAGCGCTCTGGATCTACCACCATAAGATGACAATCAAAAACGAGCTTACTGTGCTTACGCATACTAGCTACGACATCTGCTCCGAAAGTGATACTCGGCACAAACTGACCATCCATAATATCAATATGGACATAGTCTGCACTGCTTTCCTCAATACGCATTAATTCCTTAGCAAAATTAGCATAATCAGCAGCAAGAATAGAGGGTGCAATTTTATATGTCATAAGGTCCTACTTTCTTTTAACAACTTTTTTATAGGTTTCTCGGCGATTCTCAATCTCACTTAAAAACTGCAAATAATTATCATAACGCCCTTGATCAATGTGACCACTTTCCACAGACTCTTGAACAGCACAGCCTGGCTCATGTCTATGTGTGCAAGAGCGAAACTTACAACCATGACTGGCTTTACGAATTTCTGGGAAAGCCTCACTCAAGTCTTCCGCCTTATTAATTTCATAATCGAGAGATGAAAAGCCCGGTGTATCAGCTATCTTCCCACCATAAGCATCATAAAAACTGACAGCGCGCGTCGTATGACGTCCACGTCCCAAACTATCTGAGATAGCTCGAGTTTCAAGCTGAAGCTCTGGCACGATTCGATTGAGCAAAGTCGACTTCCCTACACCAGTTTGTCCCATGAAGACAGTCATCTTATCTTCCAGCATTCCTAACAGCTCCTCCAGTGACCATGTGAAACGATAACCGATAGCTTGATAGAGCTTACAATAATCTCTCATAACTGAATCATCAGACAGCAGATCCATCTTTGAAATATAGATGATGGGCTGAATTCCCTTATGCTCAAGGAGAATCAAAAAGCGGTCCAGCAGATTGCTATTGAATGCCGGCTCTAGCGCCGACATGATGACAACAGCTTGGTCGACATTGACGATCGGAGGTCGTACTAAACTATTTTTACGCTCATAGATCCTTAAGATATAGCCCTCTGAATTTTCCTCAGCCGAGAAATCAACAAAATCACCCACATAGGGGGTATGTCCTTTTTTTCTAAAATTTCCTCTGGCCCTAGTCTGATAGACCTGCCCTTGCGCTTCAACATAATAAAAACCTGCTAAAGCCTTGATAATTCTACCTTGCAAATGAACTCCTCTTGGTCTTTTTATGGGGCTATTATACCACAAACGCCTTAATTCTGAGATGATAAACCACAAGGGCTTGCTTTTTAAAAATAATATCGTATAATGTTCATATCTGCGGAGATGGTGGAACGGCAGACACGCATGCTTCAGGCGCATGTGCCCACTCGGGCGTGAGGGTTCAAATCCCTTTCTCCGCATCATTCTATTGAAGGTTGACTGAATTGAGAGAGTAGTCAAGATTTCTCTTTTACAGTTTCCTATTTTTTTGGAAAGGTGGCCCAGCTTGGTACGGCACCGGACTCGAAATCCGGCAAGTGGACTTTGTTCATGCGCGGGTTCAAATCCCGTCCTTTCCTTATCTCTTTCACTCCTGCTCATTATAGGCAGGAGTTTTTATCTGAGAAATCGCTATTGATACAACCACCAGTCGCTATCACTTGAAATAGTAATTCAACAGTCCAGTAGACTGTTGAAGGGGGCCTGAAAATAAGAATGCACCCCAAGATAAGGATTATCCCCAACCACTGCGTCAATCTAGGTAAATCTAGAATAATGTTAACGAGTCTGGACTTTGGTCTCAGCCTCTGCCTGCTCTTACACCAAAATCTGTAAGAAATAAAAGCTAACAGCCCTTGCTGATATCTTATCTTTTTGAGCCAACCACCACCTAAGACAGGTCATAAAACTTTCGGCAATCTGCTGATCAACCAAACTATCAGGAAGGTGGACATCTTGAAAATAAACTGTTTTCACTAAAGGAACCAGATAATCTTGCAGCTCTTTTCTAAAATTGCGATAAAAGTAAGGATCATCCATTTCAAATAGGGTTGTGACTTTATTTTCGTTATCTTTAAAATGCTGAAAGAGATGCGTCAGTAAGTCTAACAGAGAATCTTCTTTTCCTTGCTTTACCCCTCTTGTATGTTCGGCATAAGAAGACGTCTTAAAAACATGCTCAAAAAGCTGGCTAGACACCGCTGCCAGTAAATCATCCTTGCTGGCGAAATGACTATAAAAAGTCGAGCGCCCTATACGTGCTTTCTCAATGATCTGACTCACACTGATTTGATGAAAACTTTCCTCATTTAAAAGCTCAAAAAAAGCTTCAAATATAGCCTCTCTCGTCTTTTGCATCCGAATATCCATGCTATTTTTTCCGAACAAATCTATCAATCTGTTCAATAAGAGACAAAGTCAAAAAACTGTGCCTGTTATTTCCTTTCCCTGTCTGTCATAATAATTGTAGAAAAGAAATAGCCTTTTGACAAGTGAGGTCGATCATATGAAAAAAGCAATGAGTGCAGCAACACCTCAAAGTAGGATATACAAAATAGACTTGCGTAACTATGCCAAATCTATCACCTACGGTGGACTTGATGGTATTATCACAACCTTTGCAGTGGTCGCTGGAGCTATCGGTGGTAGCTTAGGGACCTTGCCCATTATCGTCTTGGGATTTTCCAATCTTTTGGCTGATGGCTTTTCGATGGCTGCCGGCGACTACCTCAGCTCAACCACAGAAGACCTAGTGAGTCCACGCCATGCCCTCATGAATGCTATCGTAACCTTTCTTTCCTTTAACCTCTTTGGCCTTGTCCCTCTCTTAGCCTATCTACTCCTTGAGGGATTCACAAACCTATCCAGCCATGCAACCTTCATCACATCAAGCAGTTTGGTTTCATTATCACTCATCGCCTTAGGTTGGGTTAAAGCAACCATTACCCAGCAAAGCCGCCTCAAAGAGATTATCCGTACCTTAGTTGTCGGACTCCTCGCTGCTCTAGTAGCCTATGTCGTTGGGCAGCTTTTGGGAAATTTGATTTAAAGTCAATATAAAAATAAGCAAAAAATGACCAAATTAAGGTAAACATCAGATTGATCGGCCTCAGCCAAAGCGGAAAGACTGAATACATACCACCAAAAAAGAAAGCGCCAAAGGGCAGCCCTAATAAAATGAGAAAATGTAAACTAGCCTGTATGCCATAAAGACCAGCACAGAGACCAGCTAAAATCTTTATCAATCGGTTCATAAATTACCTACTTTTATTCAACGTCTCTCTGTACGCTTCGCAGCTGACAAAGAGTGGGAGCAGTAAACTCGACTGAGCAAGTAGAAAGATGAGAGATAGATTCACATCTTTCCATTAAAGCCTTTTAAATCATCAAAATTCTTGCTCTTTTAAAGCGTCAGCTAAACGGCCAAAATCAGCAATCGATAAGGCTTCACCTCGGACACTCGGTGTTAGCCCTGCCATTTCCAAAGCCTGCCTCAGTTTTTCTTTGACATTTTCTGACTTGCCAAAGCGGTTGGTCAGATTATTCCACAAGGTCTTGCGACGGTGGACAAAGCTGGCTTTTGCGACATCGAAAAGAAAATCTTCATCTTGCACCTCAACCAAGGGCTGATCACGGCGAACCATTTTCAAAATAGCGCTATCCACATTCGGTGCGGGTACAAAGACCGTCCGAGGTACAATAAAAGCTACCTCAGCCGCCATATAATACTGTACTGCAATAGACAGAGACCCGTAAGCCTTGGTATTGGGCTCAGCTGCGATACGGTCGGCCACTTCTTTTTGCATCATGACCACAAACTCTGCAAAAGGAATCTTGCTTTCGATCAAATGCATGAGAATCGGCGTGGTGATGTAGTAAGGCAGGTTGGCTACAACTTTGATAGGTAGGTCAGGATCTTTAAAGTTTTGAATCTGCGTCTGCAAATCAGCCTTGAGGATATCTTGATTGACTACCTGTACGTTGTCAAAATCATGCAGGGTATCTGCTAAAATCGGAATCAGACGCTCATCAATTTCAAAAGCCATGACCTCCGCTGCATTCTCTGCCAAAAACTCGGTCAAAGCCCCGATACCGGGCCCAATCTCCATGACATTGACGTTTTTGTCAATCTCTGCCGTATCTACGATCTTCTGTAAAATATTGGTATCGGTCAAAAAGTTCTGACCGAAGGACTTTTTAAAGGTAAAGCCGTGGCGCTCCAAAATGGCTCGGGTCACGGAGTAGTCTGCTATTCTCATAGATACACTTTCTATTTTAATTCTTTCTACTATTCTACCATAAATAAAACAGAGGCAACCTAGGGCAACTGAGCATTAGTCAATGAAAATCGAAAACGCTTCGACCCTTCTCCTAATATGGGGATGCCCAGATTTTAAGGTTTTTCCCACAGGTAACAATAAAAGGACAAGAACTGTTGGAGCTCTTACTCAAGCTCAACAATTGGAGCGAAAATAATATTTAGCCATATATCCACCAAAGTTCCAGCCCAGCACCTATAGTTACTC
This sequence comes from Streptococcus sp. ALY_208, assembly GCF_058314295.1. Classification (NCBI taxonomy): domain Bacteria; kingdom Bacillati; phylum Bacillota; class Bacilli; order Lactobacillales; family Streptococcaceae; genus Streptococcus; species Streptococcus sp. ALY_208. The sequence goes on from NZ_JBZFUI010000007.1 coordinate 133,207, forward strand.
TGATCCAAAATTAAAGACGATCTTAACAGCAACAAAGACTGGGATTTAATCCCAGTCTTTGTTATCTATTGATTCGAAATTATTTATCTTTTTTCTTTAAGCTTTTGACTGCACCTTCGACTGCATCTTTAGCATCTTCGAATATTTCCTTAGCTTTACCAGCCATTTTATCAACTTTACCCTCGGTTTCAGTTTCTTTATCACCTGATAATTTACCAAAACCTTCTTTGATTGAGCCTTTGGCTTGATCTAGCTTTGCATCAAATTTTTCTTCTGACATATTTTGACCCACTTTCTTTAGTTAGATGACTATATAAAAATTAGTCAATTAGCGTTAATAACACTCAATACTATTTGTTACGATCCAAAAAGAACGAAACAACCGCAATAACAATAACAGCACCTACAATAGATGGAATCAGCGCCATGCCTGCTAGACTTGGTCCCCAAGTTCCCAAAAGAGCCTGACCAACAGCCGATCCGACTAAACCTGCAAGAATATTGGCTATCCAGCCCATTGAGCCGCCTTTTTTAGTAATAGCACCAGCAATTACACCAATCAACGCACCGATAATAATTGACCATAACATAATCTTATCCTCCAAAGACTTTCAAAAATTGCAATCAGATATCTAAAAAGTCAATTATAAATAAAGACACCTAACATGAGTACAGACCCTATTATACTCCAAATGATACTCACTGAGCAATTATTAAAATTGATCAGTATACTAAAGACAGTCTATCATTAGTAAAAATCAGATGAACATGTGAGTTATTATAGCCTTCATCAAAAGCATATTCCTACTCCGGACATAGGCCTGTACGGACTGCAAACCTACTATCTCTAGAATCTCCCTAAGATAAACCATCTTGGGGATTTTATTTTGCCCTGTCGGTGTGACACCGCGCAGAAGGATGATTATTTTCTTCATCAGGTCTCCTTACCCTCAGACTTACAGAGAATAATGCCTCCTGTTCGTGGATTTTTATGCCCCGAAGCAATAAAAATCCCAGATTCATAACGTTTATCTAAAAAAACAGCAAGCTAATAATGAATAGCTGTCGCCGCTTCTGTAATTCCATCTTTGTTCTTTATAATTCTATGAAATTTCTATAAAACGTTGCTACATTTTATGCCACTCTATATATACTTTAGGACTTATATAGTACAACAAGAAAATACGATTATCCTCAAGATTTTCTATAATATCTTTTTTTGTAAAATAAACAGCAATTTCCTTGCCTGCAGCTCTAATTTCCCAGACCACATCATTACCATTTACAGAAGGTAAGTAATGTCGCTTCAGAATGGATACGAATTCTAAAATAGTAGTTTGATCAGGAATATCTATGTTTATTTTATGACTTAAGACATCGTCACCCATTGAAACTGATGATCTATCAATGCTTATTCTAATCATAACGCTCCATCACTTCCTCAACCTCTGCTAGGGTCACTCCGAACAAGTCTAAACGCTTGAGGAGTTGCTTACCGTTGGTGTAGCCGATACGCAGCTGTTCTCCCAAGTACTCACGGCGCTGACGACTGTCAGCTCCCATAAGCAGGCCAAGGCGAATAAGATCCGATTGGGTAATATCAAAACGATTGTCATCATCGTAGCTGCCAAGCACCCCAGACAGAGCTTTTTGCAGGTCCTCAAATCTAGCATGCTCAACACCGAGTGAGCGTCCCTTAGTTTTTGATTTTGGCACAGCTTCATCACGGTTAAGAAAAGCATGCTTAGCTGTCGGTACAGCCTCCATGATAATTTTGCGGATGCGCTCCCCATTGTAGTCAGGATCGGTAAAAACAATCACCCCACGCAGGTCATTGAGGTAAGCAATCCTTTCCAGATCCTCATCTGTAATCGCCGAACCTTTGGTTTCGTAAGTATCCACATCATAAAAGCGACGTAAATTAGCAGTGTCGCTCTTGCCCTCGACGACGAGGACTTCTTGTATTTTTATTTTTTTCATAATTTTATTTTTTTGATAGTTTCCTTAGGTGATAGGGACGTCAGCGACCGCCTTCGGCGTTCCATGACTTATTTTTGAACCTAAAGTTTCAAAAATACCTCGTCACAGCATAAATGCTGTAACTTTCATCACTGCGGAAACTATCGGCTTGGGCGACCTTCGGTCGCCATTCCCTATCCCATTAGTTTTAATTTTCCAAACCAAATAGTTTCATGGCATTTTCAGTCGTAGCCTCAGCCACTTCTTCGCTCGTTAGCCCTCGCAATTCTGCGATTTTATCGACAACATAGCGGGTATAGGCTGTGCGGTTTTCTCGGCCGCGTTTAGGCACAGGTGCTAGGTATGGGGCATCGGTTTCCACCAATATCTTATCCAGTGGTAATTGAGTGGCAGCTTCCTGCACATCTAGTGCTTTTTTAAAGGTCACGACACCTGAGAAGGAAATCATCATACCTAAATCCACGAACTTCTGCGCCATCTCAAGAGACCCTGAGTAGGAATGCATAATGCCACCACGTGGACCGACACCTGCTTCCTTGATGACCGCATAGGTATCTTCAAGCGCATCACGAGTATGGACAACAAAAGGCAGGTCATGATCCTTGGACAGCTGGATTTGGCGTTTAAAGACCTCAATCTGAACATCTTTAGGATCTTCCATCCAGTGGTAATCCAGACCGATTTCACCCAAGGCAATGACCTTAGGATCGTTCAGGTGACTGATAATCATATCTTCAACTTCCTGCGTGTAAGAACCAGCCTCAGTCGGATGCCAGCCGATGGTCGAATAGAGTTCAGGAAACTGACGAGATAATTCTAAACTCCGCTCAATCGTCGGCTCATCAAAACCAACAATATTCATCCTTGTCACACCGAGTTCACGCGCTGCTGCAATCTCTTCTGCTTCTTTTCCTACAAAATTTTCTACGTTGAGGTGAGTATGGGTATCAAAAATGTTTTTCATGCCCTTATTTTATCATAAATATTATCGAGAAAAGGAGAGTGGGACAAAAATAAATAAGGCTGAGAACTTCTGTCTCAGCCTCCTTTTTAAACCTATTAGGATAAAACTAGCTCAAACTACTAAAATTAGTTAAAGGTCTGAAAATTACCATCTTTAACTTCAGAGAATCCCTTTCCAATAAGAGTTTGAGTAATATGCTTGTAGCTGATTTGTTTAGGCGCCTTTCCGTTGGTCAGCTGAATTTCCAAGAGAGCAGCATTGGCCACCTTATCAACCTTTGTATAATCAACAGTAATAGTCTCTACCAAACGATCTCCTTGATACTCAACCTTATGCTCAATCCCTTCGATATCATCCCATTTGGTTGAACCATTCTGTTCATAATAAAACCGAGCAGATTCTGGTGAGTTGACATTGAGCGCCGAATACAAAATAGTCGTCGTCTGCTGCGAAATTAGCAGATCATCCCCCTCATAGGTGAAGTGATAACGCACATCGCTATAGTTGGTATCAATCTTTTGAAAATCAGCTGTCTGACGCTTAGAAGTTGCATCAGTATTACTGCTATTTTTTTCTGGATGACTCTGGCAAGCTACTAGTAAAAATAGGGTCACTAACAAGCCCAGAGCCGCTACAAACTTCTTCATCCGTGTTTCTCCTCTTAGTCAATATTCTGGTGACAAACAACCATAACCTATCAGATATTATGCGAAAAGCCAATCCCCTCGAGTAAGGATTGGCTTTTTTCAGACTCCGCATTAAGCTGACAATACTTTGCGTCCTTTACGACGACGTGCAGCAAGAACGCGACGACCGTTTTTAGTAGACATACGGTGACGGAATCCGTGTTTACGTTGGCGACGAATTTTACTTGGTTGATATGTACGTTTCACCTTGAATACCTCCTGTAAGATTTTCGTATTCGTTTAGCCGGCTATTAATTTGATCAGTTACTAAACATACTATAATAGTTTATCTAAATATTATATCTCTGTCAAGAATTATTTCCAGTTGAGCGCTGAGGAGCTTACAAATTTCATCTTTATGAAACCCCAAAAGCTCGCCTCCCAAGGAGCACTAAAACTCAAAGATAACCAAAGCCTCTATCTTCAAAATCAGTAATATAAAAACCTTATCCTCACATCAGGCCTAAGGTTATCTTTTATTCGCTCTTCGGAACGACAACAACATATCTCTTAGGGTCTGCCCCTTCCGAATAACTGCTGACACCCGGAATCGTAGAGATGGTCTTATGAACAGCCTTTCGCTCGTCATTGCTCATCGTATCCATGGTGAAGGGCTGCCCGGACTCCACGACTTCATGAGCGACCTTTTTAGCATAATCACTTAATGTCTCCATACGCCGTTCAATATAATCATGAACATTGATAGTGACACTGAAATGACGAGTAAACTGGTCATGCAATAGATTTTGCGCCAAGATTTGAATAGACTTGAGCACCTTACCATGATAGCCAATCACACGACCAGCTTCGCCAGTTTCGATCTGCAGTGTCATATGTTTACCACTATGACTAGCTTCCACGGATGCTTCCACATCCATGTTATCAAGAATTTCTTGGACATAGGAGCTGACTACTCTGGTCGCTTCTTCTATATCTTTCTGACCAGTCTGCTCCACCTGATCAAATTCACTGTTAATAAAACTTTCAAATTCCTCATCCCTAGCTTCAGATAAATCACTATCCTGTGCTTCATCTGACTCAGATAAGTTTTCCTGGTCATCAACTAGATCATCTTGCTCTTCGTCTAAGGCGATATCGTCTTCCCAGTCTAACCCCTTTTGATCCAGTTCTTCTTTCTTACGACGATATTCCTCAACAATCTCATCTGGTAAAAGATCACTCAGTATCGCCGTCACTGAGCGTCTAGCATCCAACATCTCCGACTTCACATTGTCATTGACAATTTTTCCACGCTTTTCTAAATAGTTGATAATACTAGTAACTTTTCTAGACTCAAGCTTTTCCTGCTCAAGCAGCTCTTCTGAAGTCTCTTGATCTCTCAGTTGACGTGGAAGATTGCGTACTATATCACGATCAGCCTTGGATACGGTCGAATGATTAATAACTTCAACATCAACCTCAGCTGGACGTCGTCCCAATCCAAATAAACCTTTTTTCCCGCGCGAGAGTACACGAATAGATGCTTTCGTACGACTAATTTCTAAGGTAGCCAACCCCTTATCAATCGCTTCATCAACTGTCTCTCCGGTAAATTTTACCATATCCACTTCTCCTTAGTAAGCAAAAGCCCTAGCAAAAAGCAGGTGCTTGTCACAATCTTATTTTCGTTTTTTACTTATTTTCTTCTTAGCACGCCTAATTTTAGCAGCCCTTTCTTTCATAAGCTCTTCCTGACGTTGACGCTCAGCAATAATCTTAAATGGATTATTGAAGATCAAAGTCTGGCCTACTTGGAAAATATTTCCCACTGCCCAGTAAAGAGCAACACCACTGGTAAATTGTGCTCCCATCCAAAAAATTAAGAGTGGCATCATAATACTAGTCACAGTCGTTAGCGTATTCTTCTCTTTGGCAGCCTTATTAGACAGCCACATATATAAGAAAGTGAAAATAGCTGCTGTCAGCGGAAGGATAAAGGTATGGTCATTACGCCCCAGATCCCAAATCAAAAACTGACCACGGCTTAACTCCGGCACACGCAGCAGAGCCTGATAAAGAGCAATCAAGATAGGTAGCTGCAAAAGAAGAGGTAAAAAAGCTGCACTAGTCTTTACATTGTTGGCCTTGTAAAGCTCTTGCATCTTAATCGCTTGCGTATTGCGATCATCAGCATACTGACGCTGAATCTCCTTGATTTCAGGTTGAAGATCCTGAAGGACCTGAGAAGCCTTAATTTGTCTATTATACAAAGGTATTAAGGCTAAGCGCACTAAAAGGGTAAATAGAACAATCCCAATCCCTACTGATCCTCCAAATGAGAGGAATTGAATAGCTCGCCCAAAAGCATAAACAAGCTGATCCCAGCCTGTAGAAGAGCTAGAAACACTACTCGTACGGCTACATGCTGATAAAAACACTAAAGCCATAAGAGCTAATGAACCAAACTTAAGATTTTTCTTCACAATCTTGTCCTTTCTGATATAGTTTTGCCAAAGTCAAAACATGTTCTAAATTACGCTTAATTTCCTGATATGACATGGTTTCAACACCTCTTCTAGCAATCACGACAAAATCCTGACACTCTAGGTCTGGACCCAATTCCATGAGAATATGCCTGAGCTTGCGCTTGACACGATTACGAGTCACAGCATTGCCCAGTTTTTTACTAACCGATAACCCCACTCGAAAGTGTGGTCTTGCGACTGCTAAACTATAAACAACAAAGCGCCGATTGGCAACACTGCTGCCACGGTCAAAAATCGCCTGAAAATCCTGGGGGCGCTTTACACGATAGGTCTTTTTCACCACTGTCTCCAACTAATCTAAATGATTTTCTATTATACCACAAAGTTCGCAAAAAGCCTATAACCCCAAAGGTTATAGGCCTTTTGATTTATAAACTGAATCTTTGATCAGCTAAAGCGATGCTTTTGCCTCCTTAATCTGCTGCTCAACTTGAGCAAATCCAGTTCCACCAAGAGAGTTCCGACGTGAAACCGCTGTCCGAGATTGCAAGGCTACATAAATATCTTCCTCGATCAATGGTGATATCTCCTGATAACGCTCAAGAGGAACATCCTGAAGATAATAACCCTTTTTCGTGCACTCCAAGACTAACTTACCAACCACTTCGTGGGCCTGTCTAAATGGCATCCCCTTTACAGCTAGATAATCAGCCAATTCAGTCGCATTAGAGAAATCTTTCTCAGTTGATACAGCCATCTGCTCTTCATTGATGGTCATAGTCTCTAGCATTCCAGCCAGTATATCAATAGCCACTGTGATTGTTTCAGCCGTATCAAACATTCCTTCCTTATCTTCTTGAAGATCCTTGTTATAAGCCAGGGGCAATGATTTCATAACCGTCAGTAGGCCTATCAAGTTCCCATAGACACGGCCCGACTTCCCACGAATTAACTCTGCCATATCAGGATTCTTCTTTTGCGGCATAATGGATGATCCCGTTGAAAAGGTATCAGACAAGGTGACAAACTGAAATTCATTGGAACACCAGCTGACAATTTCCTCGCAGATACGACTCATGTGCATCATCAAGATACTAGCATTAGATAGAAACTCCAGGATAAAATCCCTATCAGACACAGCATCCAAAGAATTACTATAAGGCTTAGCAAAACCCATGAGAGTAGCTGTCATTTCCCGATCGATTGGAAAAGTTGTTCCAGCCAAGGCAGCAGCTCCTAAAGGCGAGAGATTGGTATGCTCTTGATTAAAGATAAAGCGCTCACTGTCACGTGTAAACATACTATAGTAAGCCATCATATGATGGCCAAAAGAGATAGGTTGGGCATGCTGCAAGTGAGTATAGCCAGGCATGATGGTATCGACATGCTTCTCAGCCAAACCGACCAAAACCTCACGCAAATGGTGCAATTTATCAATGACTTCATGCAATTTAGCTTGCAAATAGAGGTGCATATCTGTCGCAACCTGATCATTACGTGAACGTGCTGTATGGAGCTTCCCAGCTACTGGCCCAATTTTTTGCGTCAAAAGAGCTTCTAAATTCATGTGAATATCTTCGTTAGTCACATCAAACACTAACTGACCTGCATGAAATTCCTCAAGCAGCTCCTTGAGACCAGCCCGGATTTGCTCAGCCTCATCCTTGGTAATAATCCCTGTTTCACCCAACATCGTTACATGAGCCATTGACCCTTTCAAATCAAACTCTGCCATTTTTTGATCAAAGCTAATAGAAGCGCCAAACTCTTCAACCCACTTATCTAGACTGGCCTCAAAGCGACCACCCCACAATTTATGATTCTCTACCATCTTTCTCCTCTCTGCCCAATTCTTTTGAGCGTCTCTCAACTAGGACCACAACCTATCAATAGACAAATGAATGCTTTCATAAAAAACTAGCCTACCTCTCAGCTAGTTTTTAAGGCCTCTCAGGGCATTTAGACTTGAAAGTGACTCACAAGGACACCTTTATTCAAGATCCAAGTGAGTCTCACAGAACTCTATACTTGGAAATAATTAATAAGAAAAGAGATTCAGATGTAACTCACAGGATACTTTTATCTGAAAGACCAATCTCATTTAGCAGTATCATTAACTTGAGCATTGACCTGTGTTGGCAGCCCCCAAAGCTTGATAAAGCCAACCGCAGCATCCTGATCAAAGCTATCTGCTGAAGTATAGGTTGCCAAGTTTTCATCATAGAGTGAATTAGGGGACTGACGTGCCACAACCTTGGCAGAACCCTTATACAATTTCACCTTGGCAATACCGTTCACTACTTTTTGCGTTTCCTTAATATAAGCCATAATAGCTTGAGTCGCTGGACTGAACCAGAGTGCATTGTAGATCAAATTTGATAACTCATTTTCAAGGATAGGTTTAAAGTGTGACACTTCACGTACAAGCGTAATATCTTCGATCTCCTTGTGCGCTGTCAAGAGAGTAATAGCGCCTGGACATTCATAAATTTCACGAGATTTAATTCCCACTAACCGGTTCTCTACATGGTCAACACGTCCAACACCATGCTTACCAGCAATATCGTTCAATTTTTGAATAAGCTCAGCCAGCTTCATCTCTTGACCATCAAGAGCGACTGGCTTACCTTCCTTAAAAGTAATTTCTACAAACTCAGGGGTATCAGGAGCTTCTTCTACTGGAGTTGTAATACCAAAAGCATCTTCTGGAGCTTCATTCCACGGATTCTCTAAAACACCACATTCATTGGCACGTCCCCAAAGATTTTGATCCACAGAATAAGGGTTGTCAAGATCAGCAGGAACAGGCACACCATTTGCCTTAGCATACTCGATTTCTTCCTCACGTGACCACTTCCACTCCCTTACAGGAGCGATTACCTTCAAGTTCGGGTCAAGCGCAGCAATAGCCACCTCGAAACGAACTTGGTCATTCCCTTTACCAGTACAACCATGAGCGATCGTACTTGCACCAGTCTTGTGGGCAATCTCAACCAATTTCTTAGAAATCACCGGACGGCTCAGAGCCGATACCAATGGGTATTTTTGTTCATAATAGGCATGGGCTTGAAGAGCTGGCAACACATAATCTTGCGCAAACTCATCTTTAACATCAAGGACATAAGACTCAATAGCACCGACGCTCAAAGCCTTATCATGAATAAACTCAAGATCCTTTCCTTCGCCAACATCCATACAGACAGCAATAACATCATAATCTTTTTTCAGCCAAGTGATAGCTACTGACGTATCAAGACCACCAGAATAGGCAAGAATAACTTTTTCTTTAGACATAACAATTTCTCTTTTCTTATTTTTTAGGGCTGGATTTGAATATTTCAACCTTATAGCTATAGTTTAATGTATTTTTATTCATAAGTCAACCCCTTTTTTAATGTTTTTTGTATTTTATTAATTTTATAGGTATCTTCTATCATAAAACAAAAAAGACCAGCCGTCGCTGATCTTTTTGCCATTTCTATATTATTATTGGGAGAGATAAGAAATGTTTCGAATAAATAAGAAGTTCGGGATAAGTTTGCGTCCGTTATCTATCAATATAATAATTGGGAGAGAGAGAATTTGATAGATAACACCATCCCTACGTCAATTAGTATATCTCAAGACAGAATTTTTTGAAGGGAAAAATCTTGAATTGTCATTTTTTCATCTTGAAATGTCAAAAATTCCCAAACATGACTTTCGATACTCACAATACGCCTAAAATAGAAAAAGCCCTAAGACCTTACTTAGAGCTCTTCAGCTTGCCGTCTGCGCTTCTCCCACTCCTTCATAAGTGATTTCAACTTAAGACGAGAAATCGGACAGGAATCACCATTTTCAAAATAAACCATGAGTTCAGACTTATCGACTCGACTAATATTATCCAAATTAATCAGAAAAGATCTATGACAAGAAAAAAGGCGAGAATCAACAGCTGCAATCTCTGACAAATTACCATAGAACTCTAAGCGCTCTGACTTAGTCATCAACATCAGCTTATGAGGGGTAGGCGAGGTTGCAAAGTAATAAATATCCTTAAAGGGCAACTGAACACGAGCCTGAGCTGACTCAAAAGTAAAAACCTCATCAATATCTTCCGATCGATTAACATGACTAGCCGCATAGGACAAAACATCCCGCAAATCATTTTTAAAGTCATCATCAGATCGTCCCTTATCGATAAAGTCCAAAGCTGACACCTTATAACGAAAACTAATAGGCGCAAACTCTGAATGAGTCGTGACAAATACAATAATAGCAGAAGGATCAATCTCACGAATCTTAGAGGCTGTCTCCAACCCTTCTCTGGTAGCACCTTTAATATCAATATCCAAGAGAAAAAGCTGATGATTTCCTCTTTCAGAAATAGCTTCTAATAAATTTTGCGACTTAGAAAAAACACCAAACTGACGTGCCATAATGCCTTCTTCTCTAAGTAAATCTGAAACGAGTGCCTTAATCCTAGTCTGCTGGATCAAATTATCCTCTAAAATGAATACATTCATACAATCACTACCTCGCCTTTGATCGTTACAATAGTCTCCTGCTATTATATTATTTTAAGATTAAAATATCAAAAAAGACCTCTAAACACTCAAGCAGCTAGATGCGATTTTGAGGATGAAAAATGGATCCCCAACTGACTGGGAATCCATTAAAACGTAACAAGTTTAATATCGACCTTACAAGAACAAGTCTGTCACCTCAAAGACCTCTCCCAATCTTTGTTGCAGCAAACTAGCTAGTCGATGATAATAGTCGCAAACCTATCACTAACTAGAAACACTTTATCATATTTTTATCACAAATCAAAATATAATGTATTAAAATATTACAAGTTTTGCAACATTTGGTCGATATGCTGGATTGATTTTTCCTTACCTAAGAGGTAAATAGTATCTGGCAGTTCCGGACCATGCATTTCACCAGAAACTGCAATCCGAATTGGCATAAAGAGATTTTTACCCTTGATGCCTGTTTCCTTTTGGACAGCCTTGATTTGCGGGAAGATATTTTCAGCTTGGAAGTCCTCATCAGACATAGCTTCCAGCTTAGACTTGAAGGCTTCAAGGACGGTTGGAACACTTTCGCCTGCCATAAAATCCTTTTCTTCCTGAGTCAATTCTGGGAAGTCTTCAAAGAAGAGGTCAGTCAAAGGGATAATTTCATCAGCTGACTTCATTTGTGGTTGATAGAGCTCGACCAACTTTTCAGCCTTGTCAGTCAGACGTCCCGCTTCTTCAAGAAATGGTTTACAGAGGTTAAACACTGTTTCAAAGTCAGCATTTTTGATGTAATCGTTGCTCATCCAATCAAGCTTCTTTTGGTCAAAAGCTGCTGGTGACTTGCTGAGACGACTTTCATCAAATAGCTTAATCAATTCCTCACGAGAGAAAATTTCATCTTCACCGCCAGGATTCCAACCCAAAAGGGCAATAAAGTTGAAAACAGCTTCTGGCAGATAGCCCTTTTTGCGATAGTCTTCAATAAATTGGAGAGTATTGGTATCACGCTTGGACAGCTTCTTACCTGTTTCAGAATTGATAATCAGGGTCATATGACCAAACTCAGGTGCTTCCCAACCAAGCGCTTCATAGACCATGAGCTGCTTAGGAGTGTTGGCGATATGGTCATCACCACGAATAACATGGGAAATCCGCATATCGTGGTCATCAATAACTACAGCAAAGTTATAGGTTGGATACCCATCACGCTTTTGAATCACCCAGTCACCACCGATATTGCTGCCTTCAAACTCAATATCACCCTTGACAATATCCTTCCACTTATAAATCCCTGACTCATTAACAGCAAGACGAACCGTCGGTTCAACCCCCGCTGCCTGACGTTCAGCAATATAAGCAGCCTTTTCTTCTTCGCTCATACCAAGGTATTCATTGATGTAACGTGGTGTTTCACCTGCCGCTTCTTGACGTTCCCGCTCAGCTGCTAGTTCTTCTTCTGTTACATAGGACTTATAAGCCTTACCTTCAGCAAGCAACTGGTCGATATATTTTTGATAGAGCGCCAGGCGTTCGGACTGACGATAATTGTCATGAGTCTCTGGGCTCTCATCCCAATCCATCCCCAACCAGCGCAAGTTGTCCAACTGAGAACGTTCCCCATCTTCCACATGACGCTTACGGTCAGTATCCTCAATACGAATAACAAAAGTGCCACCGTGATGACGGGCATAAAGATAATTGAACAATGCTGTCCGAGCATTTCCAATATGCAACAATCCAGTTGGACTTGGTGCATAACGCACACGAATTTCATTAGACATAGTCTTGTACCATCTCCTATTTTAAAAGATTCAATCCTTATCATTATAGCACTAAATAAGAAAAAAAGGGAAAGATCAAGAATTGACTAGAGTACCATATCTTCTAAAACTGTCTTGGTAGAAACAAATCAGATAATAATAACAGATTGTGCCAGGGCACAATCTATTATTATTTATACTACTTGGTGAATACGGCCAGTATCCACATCATAAATACCGCCTGAAATGGTAATATCATCGGGAATCAAAGGAGATTCTTTAAGTTTTTGCACATCCTCACGAACACTATCTTCAATATCCTCAAAAGGAAGAAAATCCATTCCTTTCAGATCAGTTTGAAAACGCTCCTCCAATTCAGTGACAAAGTCTTCATTTTGAAAGGTCTGAGCCCCACAGTCTGTATGGTGAAGAACAACAATCTCTCTTGTTCCTAATTGCTGCTGAGAAATCACCAAGGAACGAATCATATCATCTGTAATACGACCACCAGCATTTCTCAAGATATGGGCATCCCCAAGTGCTAACCCTAACGCCGGAGCCACATGAAGCCGTGAATCCATACAAGTAACAATAGCCACATGCGTTTTCGGTTTAATCGGTAAGTGAGCCGTTCCATGTAGATCAACATAAGCTTGATTAGCTTTCATAAAATTATCAAAATAAGTTGGCATAAGTGTTCTCTTTTCTAAATATCTCAAACATTTTCAACTATTATAGCATGGATTTATAAAAGCATCGGAATTTTTCTTACGCTTAGGAAGCTGATGGACTGGCATTCATCAAAAAAAGAAGCTAAGTTGCTTCTTTCTGACCATTAATATCTAACCCACAGATCCTTCCATTTCATAGCTGATCAAACGGTTAAGTTCAACAGCATACTCCATTGGAAGCTCTTTGGTAAAAGGCTCTACAAATCCCATAACGATCATTTCAGTTGCTTCCTGCTCTGACAAACCACGACTCATAAGGTAATAGAGCTGCTCTTCTGAAATTTTTGAAACCTTGGCCTCGTGCTCTAAAGCTACTTGTGAATTATGAATTTCATTAAATGGAATCGTATCTGATTTAGATAAATCATCCATAAGAATGGTATCACATTCAATATGACTAACAGATTTGGTCGATGGTTTGCTGAAGGTCACCTGACCACGATAATCCACCTTACCACCATTACGTGCAATTGACTTAGAGACGATTGATGATGACGTATGAGGTGCATTGTGAATCATCTTGGCACCGGTGTCTTGATGCTGACCTTTATTGGCAAAGGCAATAGATAGCATGGTTCCACGCGCACCCTCACCGTCCAGATAAACAGAAGGATATTTCATGGTTGTTTTAGCACCAATATTCCCATCGATCCACTCGACTGTCGCATTCTTAGTAGCCTTAGCCCGCTTAGTCACCAGATTATAAACATTATCTGACCAGTTTTGAATCGTCGAATAACGCATATAAGCACCATCCAAGGCAAAGATTTCGACAATCGCAGCATGCAGACTAGCCGTCGAATAAGTCGGAGCCGTACATCCCTCAACATAGTGCACACTAGCACCTTCATCGACAATAATAAGAGTGCGCTCAAACTGGGCCGTCGCTTCATTATTCATACGGAAGTAAGTTTGAAGTGGAATATCTACCTTGACCCCTTTAGGAACGTAGATAAAAGTACCACCCGACCAAAAGGCTGAATTAAGCGCAGCTAACTTATTATCTGTCGGTGGAACAAGTTTCGAGAAATATTGCTTAAAAAGCTCAGGATATTCCTTGAGGGCTGAGTCTGTATCCGTAAAGACGATTCCCAGCTTATCGTATTCCTCTTTCATATTATGATAAACCACTTCGGATTCATACTGAGCCGAAGCCCCTGCCAAGTAAGCACGCTCTGCCTCAGGGATCCCAATACGCTCAAAGGTCTCCTTGATTTTTTCTGGGACATCATCCCAGTCACGAGCCGCTTTGTCAGTCGCCTTTGAATAGTAAATCAAATCATCAAAATCGATGTCGGAAAGATCTGGCCCCCAATCTTGCATGGGCATCTTATTGAAAGTCTCTAAGGACTTGAGACGAAATTCCAACATCCACTCAGGTTCCCCTTTTTCTGCTGACATTTGGCGAACAACATCTTCATTGATCCCTTTCCCAGTCGAGAAGACCGGTGTCACATCATCGTGGAAACCATATTTATATTCACCGAGATCAATCGGTTTTGGCTCTACCTTTTCTTCTGCCATGTTTCCTTTTGGGCATTGAGAAATCACTCTCATCGCCCCTTCCTTTCTTTTAGATTAATTCTTTTCATTCTAAATTCGGACAAAAAGTAACCCTTCGTTTAAGATAAATCCTTGTTATCACGCTCAATAGCTTTTTTTAAAGCATTCCATGAGAGGGTGGCACATTTGATACGCTGCGGAAATTTTGACACACCAGCCATAAGTTCAGCTTCACCTAAATCTTTTTGCTGGTCATCTTCTTTCCCCTGAACCATCTCAGAAAATAGACTCGCTAAACGCAAAGCCTCTTCCTTAGTTTTTCCAATCACAACATCCGTCATCATACTGGAGGAAGCTGTCGAGATGGTACAACCATCACCTGCAAAAGCGATATCTTCAATCAAATCCCCATTGAATCGAACTGAGAGATTAATCACATCCCCACAAGTTGGATTATTGAGCTGTAATTGCTCAACTCCCTCGATAAAACCATGATGATGGGGATTTTTAGAATGGTCAGCAACTACTGCCATATACAAGCTGTCTAACCTAGAAAGTGCCATTGAAAAACTCCTTTGCTTTGAGAATTGCCTCAACCAGACGATCGCAATCCTCTTTAGTATTGTAGATATAAAAGCTGGCACGCGCTGCGGAATGAATACCTAAATGATTAATCAAGGGCTGAGCACAATGATGACCAGCACGCACAGCTACACCTTCATAATCCAAAGCAGTCGCCAAATCATGCGGATGAATCCCTGCCAGATTAAAAGCAATGACGCCGGCATGTTGAGCCGGATCCTCTGGTCCATAAATACTCAACCCCTCAATGGACTGTAGTTTAGGCAAGACATAACGAACCAATTCTCGCTCATGATCGTAAATAGCCTCCATACCCAAGGCAGCCAGGTAATCAACAGCAACCCCCAAAGCAATTGCACCGGCAATATTAGGTGTTCCCGCTTCAAATTTCCAAGGCAGTTCTTTCCATGTCGCTTCTTGCTCATAGACAAAATCAATCATCTCACCCCCAAATTCAACCGGAGACATTTGATCTAGCAGGTCTTCTTTCCCATAAAGGACCCCAACACCAGTTGGACCCAGCATCTTATGACCAGATAAAGCAAAGAAGTCGCAGTCCAATTCCTGAACATCAATTCGCATATGCGGAGCAGATTGCGCCCCATCGACCACCATATAAGCACCATGTTGATGGGCCAACTGAGCAATTTCCTTAACAGGATTGATTGCTCCTAAGACATTTGAAACATGAGCGACACTAACAAACTTGGTTTGATCTGTCAGCTTAGCCTTCAAATCATCCATGTCCAGTTGACCATCCTTGAGGTAGACGTAAACTAACTCAGCACCACTCAACTGACAAGCCTGCTGCCAGGGAATGATATTGGAATGGTGCTCCATGATAGTAATCAAGACCCGATCACCTGGCTGCAGAACCTCTCTAGCAAACTGAGCAACCCAGTTGAGCCCAGTAGTCGTCCCTCTTGTAAAGAGGATTTCTTTAGTTGATTTAGCGTTTAGGAAGGCACGTAATGTCTCACGACTGTCTTCGTAAGCCCGAGTTGCTCGCTCAGCTAAAGTATGAACCCCTCGATGGACATTAGCATTGTCCTGCTTATAATAACGATCGAGTTGATCTATAACTACCTGCGGCTTTTGCGTCGTAGCAGCATTATCCAGATAGACCAAGGGTTCATCATTGACAACCTGGTCTAAAATAGCAAAATCCTTTTGTATACTGTTAACATCTAGCAAGGCTTGCCCCCTTCCTATCCTCTAAGGATCATCTTTAACGCTTATCAAGTTTTGAGTCTAAAACTGAAATCATTTCATCACGAACTTCCTTGATAGGGATTTCTGTGATGACAGCACCCAAGAAACCACGGATAACAAGACGTTCTGCCTCTTCAAAGCGCAAACCACGACTCATCAAGTAATACATATCTTCCGGGTCAATTTGCCCAATTGAAGCAGCGTGTCCAGCAGTCACATCATTCTCATCAATTAAAAGAATGGGATTCGCATCAGAGCGTGCCTTATCCGAAAGCATAAGCACACGACTTTCCTGCTGAGCATCAGCTCCCTTAGCTCCCTTGATGATATGGCCAACACCATTGAAGGTCAAAGTTCCTCGCTCAAGAATCACACCATGCTGCAAAATATGACCCACCGAATTTTTACCATAGTTGGTCACTCGTGTATCAATTCCTTGAACTTGACGGCCACTTGAGGCGGCCACAACCTTGAGATCAGCACGGCTACCATCGCCTTTGAGATCACTGTCAAAGTCTGCTACAACATTTCCCTCATTCATAACACCAAGGGCCCAATCAATAGCAGCATCCCTCTCCAGATAGCCACGACGACTCATGTAAGTCGTCAAACTTTCTCCCAGACGGTCAATCGCTGAGAACTTCACATGACTCCCAGCACCTGCAATAACTTCTACACTGATATTAGCTGTAGCCTTCTGAGAGCCTGAACCAATCGACTCAAAGCGCTCCAAATAACTGACACGTGCATTCTTACCAGCAATGATGAGAACATGCTTGTTAAACGGCACAGCACTATCACTATCTTGGAAAAAAATACCCTCAATAGGTTGATCAACCTCTACATTATCTGGCACATAGAGGACTGCTGCACTATTAAAATAAGCATAATGATAAGCTGCCAACTTATCCTCATTGTAAGCAAGAGCCTTACCAAAATTAGTCTCGATCAGCTCTGGAATTTCCTCTAAGGCTGTCATAAAATCTGTCAAGACAACACCTTGTTCTTGCAATTTTGGAGGCATTTGCACCAACAAAGTTTGAGTTCCAACCTGAACCAATTTAGGATTATCCCCAAGAGATGTAAAATCTGGAACAGTTGCTGCCCCTTCACTTTCAGCTATAGTACCATCGCCTAAATTCCAGCGATGAAACTTAACACGCTCAATCTCTGGCAAATCTAACTGATCGATCTGATCATAGGCTAGTGAGCGCCTTTCTTGCAGCCAAACTGGTTCAGCATGGAGCTGCGAAAAATTTATAATAGATTCTTTCGACATAAGATAATCGATACTCCTTCTCTTCTATCAAAGTCTCAGTAGAGATAGGAACTGATCCCAATTATAAGATTGCAGTCCCTCTTAGCATCTGGAATGTTAGACTTCTTCGTGGTACTCCAAACCTAATTCCTCAGCAACCTTAGCATACCCTTCACGCTCAAGACGTGCAGCAAGCTCAGCGCCTCCAGACAGGACAACACGACCGTCCATCATGACATGCACAACATCTGGAGTGATATAGTTAAGCAAGCGTTGATAGTGAGTGATAATCATAGCACCAAAGCCTTCACCACGCATAGCATTAACCCCTTTAGAGACAACCTTAAGAGCATCGATGTCAAGCCCAGAGTCAATCTCGTCCAAAAGAGCAAACTTAGGCTCTATCATCAGTAATTGAAGGATTTCATTACGCTTTTTCTCCCCACCAGAAAAGCCTTCGTTCAAATAGCGTTCAGCCATTTCTTCCTTCATTCCAAGCAGATCCATTTTTTCATCTAACTTAGTAATAAAATCACGTACCGAGATCTTTTCATCATCTTCTTTTCCGGCATTCATAGCCGCACGAATGAATTCTGCATTCGTAATACCTGGGATCTCTGATGGGTACTGCATCGCCAAGAAAAGCCCCAAACGTGCGCGCTCATCTACTTCAAGTTCCAAGATGTTTTCCCCATCAAATAAAATTTCACCCTCAGTCACTTCATAATTAGGATTCCCCATAATAGCTGCTGAAAGCGTTGATTTCCCGGTACCATTTGGACCCATGATAGCCGCAATTTCTCCAGTTTTAAGTGTCAGGTTCAAACCCTTTAATATTTCTTTATCTTCAATTGAGACATGAAGATTTTTAATTTCAAGTACAGACATGTGTCACTCCTTTTCTCTTTATGTGAAATAGTCTCAGTAGCCACCTACTAGATAGGGCTGAAACAAACCTTCAGCCCCAATCATTCACACCGTTATTATAACAGAAAAGAGATTGGGACAAAAGTCTCAATCTCTGCTATTTACTAAGTTATTCGATAGGTAAAATCCTAGTCATTTTCCAGAAACAGAACCTATCAAACCTAGTCTTATTTAGATTTTTTAGACCACTTTGCTAAAACCGACTGACGATAAGAGCTGTTCCCAATGAATTTTAAAACCTGAAAGAGCGGCGTTCGACCTACACCCCAAATTTCCAAACCTTCAATCAGAATCTCAGCGGTGAATAAAAGACCAATCACTAATAAAATCCCTCCCAGTCGACTGGAGACATTGAGGAGCAAAGAGGTCAATGAAAACACCATAGCAATACCATAGACAACCAAGACGGCACCACGATGAGTGAAGCCCATAGCTAAAAGACGATGGTGGAGGTGCATCTTGTCAGCCTCCATAGCCGGGCGACCCGATAGCTTACGACGCACAATAGCAACAAAGGTATCTAAAATTGGAACACCAAGAATAATAACCGGAGTAATAACAGCTACAGCTGTTGAATTTTTCAAGCCCTGAAGCGACAAAACGCCAATCATAAATCCAATAAATAATGCCCCTGTATCACCTAAGTAGATAATAGCAGGATTATAATTATAAGGGAAAAACCCAGCTATCGCTGCAATCAGCAAAAAGATCGTAATCGTCGTGTAGAAATTACTATCAAAAAGGAAGAAATAGGAAATCAATCCCATAGTCGTTAGACTAATGATCGACACCCCACAGACTAGACCATCCAAACCATCAATCAAATTAATAGCATTAGTGATCGCTACGATCCACAAGACTGTAAAGATAAAGCTCCAAACAGGATTAAAATATAGCATGGGACCGCCAAAAGGAATCTTAAAACTATCAAACCGGTAGTCAGTAAACCACCAGACCAAGGTTGCAGCTAGCACAATGCCTAACAATTTCCCCTTAGGCTTTAACTCACGAATATCATCAATTAAGCCAGTTAGAGCGACAAGTAAGCCACCGACTGCAATCGGAAGAATATAGTTAAAATAAGAATGAACCATATGGTGCCTTTGAGTAACCATAGGCAATAAAATCAAGGCTCCGACAAGAAAGGCCAATAAAATCGCTAATCCGCCACTAGACGGCATAGGAACCTGATTGACCCTCCTGGCATTGGGTTGATCAACAGCCCCCAATCTAAACGCCAAAAAACGCACCAAAGGGGTTGCCACCAAGGAAATCAAAAAGATCCCGATCAAAACCAAGAGATACTGAAAACTAAAATGATCCATCACGTTTCTTATCCCAGCTCAATCCATTTCAAGCGATCAGTAGCATCCTCATCGACCAATTTAACAGCATGCTCTAACAAGTGAGCCCTAGTGTATTCAGATGGTTTCCCGTACTCATTAAAATAAGCTTTTAGCTGGCGAGCACGTACACCACCTTCATCGCCAATATAGAAGAGAGCTGTCAGATGATAGCCAGACTCGGATTTAAACAACTCAGAAGCCTCGATTGGCAACTCCATAGCATGGGCTGCAACAATAACCTCTCGCAAATTCGCAAAATCAGCCGTAAAATGAACATAGTGCGTCTCTGGTATTAAATCGTCAGCACTGAGATAAGAGCCTGAATTTTTGGCCATCTCCTCAGAGTTCGCCACACTAGCCTGCTCGTCTTCTGGCAACTGACTGATAGCTTCATCAATCATATCTTCCAGATGTTTCATCCGCTTATGAGCGTCAGCATCTCCATGCTCAGCCATATTTTTTTCCAATGTCTTCAAAAAATCTTCTGGATTAATATCTGACCAATCCATATCCTCAGACATTTGTTCAAAATCAAGCTCTTCATTCAAGTCTGACTTAGTCACAAAAACATCTACACGATCTTTACGTGGTGTCACACGAAAACTGAGCATACCTGTAGACTTAAAACTATCAGGAATATCCAATTCATCCAAGATAGTGTAGAAAAATTCCTCCGTTTTTTCTTGAGGCATAAGAAAATCCTTAACCTCCATACCATAGGTATCCAAATCCTCCATACTCACTGAAATCTTCAAAGTGGAGTCATTAATTTGTTTCATTTCCATAGTCTTTACCTCGCACGAGTAGTGTCATCATTATACTAGAAAGAAGGCAATCTTTCAATGATTAAGGAGCCTCCCTCACTGTCCTTCCTTCAAAAAAAGATTCTATTTTTAAAATCAGAAAAATAGAATCTCTTCTTTAGCCAAGGATATGCCGACCGGCTGCATAAATAATTAAAATAGCTCCCAAAGCGATACGATACCAACCAAAAACAGTAAAATCATGTTTTTTAACAAAATTTGTCAAGAATTTAATGGCACCCAAACTAACAGCAAAAGCAACCAGAGAAGCCAACAATAGGAGGCTCCACTGCTCAGCTGTCAGACTATTGCCCTCTAAAAGAAACTTGACAAACTTCAATCCACTGTAGCCAAACATGGTCGGAATTCCCAGGAAAAATGTGAAATCAGCAGCAACACTTCGACTCGTTCCTACCAAAATTGCTCCCAGGATCGTCGCTCCCGAACGGCTAGTACCGGGAATAATACTTAAAACTTGGAACAAACCAATATACAGAGCTGTTTTATAGTGCATGCGTGACAGTTCTGTCACTTGAGGTTCAACCGCTTTATTACGCCTCTCAATCCAGATAAAAGCAATCCCATAAACAATCAGCATGACTGCCACGCTGATAAAATTGCTAAAATGTTCATCCATCCAGTTATCCAGCGCTAGTCCAATAATGGCAGAAGGAATACAAGCAATAACGACCTTAAGCCAGAGTTGCCAAGTCAAGCGAACCTCTTGCTTGGTTTTACCAGGCTGAAAAGGGTTGAGGCGCCTAAAGTAAATAACCATAACCGCCAAAATAGCGCCCAGCTGAATCACAATATTAAACAGCTCCATGAAGTCTCTATCCTGCTTTAACTTCACAAATTCCTGAACTAAAATTAAGTGACCTGTACTAGAAATAGGAAGCCATTCTGTAATCCCCTCGACAATTCCAAGAAAGATGGCCTTAAGTAATTCGATGATAAACATAAGTTCTCCTAAAGTCTTTTAAATTATTATAACATAAGCCGGCATGAAGGCATGAGGGTTCTACTAGAATGACCCAACACCACCGCCGCCGCCACCGCCAGAAAAGCCGCCACTACCACTGCTACTGCCTGATGATATACTGAAATTCGATGCGGATATCGCACTGCTTGATACATATGCGAGATGCCTTCCTGAATAATACGTACTGTTTCGAAATGCTCCAAGATTCACCGCTGCTAAACTTGGTGGTAATGTGATCTGATGTAACTTGACGTAGTCCTCAACCTTATCTGCATATCCTAGTAAATTAGCATACACCAACATCCGATTCCAGAGAACAACTCCCTGTAAGTCAGTATCATCAAAAGTATCAAGAGTCTTCAGCATCCGCTCGAAACTCTGCCATTGCAGCAGACGGTTGGCTCCTTTTTCCGTAACAACACCGGGAAAATCAAGGAGCTTAAACTGACAAAAGCTAACCCAACTCAAAACAATCAATAAAACAGTAAGCCCTACATAAAGCAATACTAAAGAACTACCACTCAAAAGCATATAAAATAGGGTAAGGATTGAAACAATCACTAATATCATCAGCCCATACTTCATACGACTAATCTTTTGTGCTTCGTCTGTGCGCAATTTTCGATATATCTTAGGACGCTTAGATCCAAGAATCTCACCATTAACACTTTTATCAATAGCTTGAACCATCTGACTAATATTGTGTCTCATCTTATCACCGCTCTTTCGAACAGCCGATTGCAAACTATTGCCCTTATAGCTTTTTTTCAACTGCCGAATCACAGCTTTCTCATCATACTGATAATCAGAAAACAGCTCATCCGACCGACGCTGTTCATCACGCCCAAAAGCCATCTTCAGAAAAGTTGACTCATATTTTGTTAGTCCTCCCAAATTTATGATCCTTAAGACAGGAACGCCTTTATCATCCTCTACACTTAAGTGTTTGCGATCAATTAAATCCACCAGCACCGCCTGAATAAGATGATTGAAACGAATGTGATCAGATTTAAAATCCCCATCTAGTAACAACCCCTTAAGATTGGTACGATAGATCTCCATTGCTAAAATAAAAGGAGATAAGTCTTCAGGAATTTCATATAGCCTTGCCTTAATCCCCTTTGGATTAAAGGGATCAATCCTTCTGCTAAACCGTCTAGATAACATGGCAGCTAGGACACCCAAGACAAGTAAGCTCACAGGTATAACCCTGCCAAATAAGGTCCCGAGTATAGCCGATTTAAGATCAATCAGCTTTTCTGTCCGCAAAATTTTCTGCTTACCATCACGCTTTAAGCGAGCCACAGAGTTATCAAAAATATCACTATCCCAATAGCCATGTAGCTCCAAAGCCCCATCAACATCCTCAGCTTCTACTTTATAACCATTTGTTAATTGAGAAACTTTAGGAGCTTTTTTAAAGTAGCCTCGGTGGGCCCACAGTTGCCGATTAGCCGTCTGCTTTTCAGTCTTCACCGTATAGGTTACTTTTTCCAACGTTTCATCAGGATCTGAGATAGGCTTCCAGTTTAACTCTGCAACATCTTGATAAGCCGTCGTCATTGCCTTCAAATGCCAAGTTACTTTAACCTTTACTTGATCCCCACTATGACCACCATCATAGACCTTAATGCGGTAGCCACCATCTATTTTCTCTAAATCCCCATAAGCATCCAATCTCATTTTTCCATTTTGTTTAACATAATTTAGGTAAGCTTTATCAACATCGAAGCCTTTAGGCATCTGCTCGGTTCCAAGGGTAATGTACTGACCATTAAAATCAGAGCTATACAAAAAGGTAATTTCCTGCGTTAAAACACCAGAATTATCTGACTGTAGCAATAAGTTAGCATCATAGGACAAAATCCTCGAACTAACCTCATCTGCCTCAACTGCTCTGCCCAATAACATCACAAAAATACCGAGCAAGATCACTATGATTTTTTTCATTCACATACCCTCACAGCAATAGTTTAGACTCATTCTACCACAATTCAGGCTACAATCTATTGTTTCCCCTGTATGAGGCGAAATTAGCCATCTATCCCATTGAAATACTGGTTCTTTTCCTGTAAAATAAGATAGTATGTATATTTATGACCTTTTGAGCTTTTATCGCTTAAAAGAGTCAAAACCAACAGGAGAACACCATGAAAAAATTGACTTTCGCTCTCCTTATGGCCCTAGCGGTCATGATGGGGAGTTTATCATCTGTTCATGCAGATGAATACTTACGGGTCGGTATGGAAGCAGCATATGCTCCCTTTAACTGGACACAAAATGATGATGCAAACGGTGCCGTCCCTATCGATGGTACTAGCGACTATGCCAATGGCTATGATGTCCAAATCGCTAAAAAAATCGCCAAAGCACAAGGCAAAAAGCTCTTAGTCGTCAAAACCAAGTGGGACGGCTTGATTCCTGCCCTGACATCCAGCAAAATTGATATGATCGTCGCAGGGATGAGTCCTACCGCTGAACGTAAAAAAGAAATTGCTTTTACTGACAGCTACTACGACTCCAAGCCTGTTATCGTGGTCTCCAAAGAAGGACAGTATGCAAAGGCAAAATCCTTGTCTGATTTTAAAGGTGCTAAATTAACTGGTCAGCAAGGGGTCTACCTCTATGATCTGATTGACCAAATTTCCGGCGCTTCTAAAGAAACTGCCATGGGAGATTTCAACCAGATGCGCCAAGCCCTTTCCTCAGATGTCATTGATGGTTATATCTCTGAACGCCCAGAAGCCTCATCTGCTGTTAGCTCCGATAATCGCTTTAAGATGATTACCTTTGAAGATAACAAGGGCTTTAAAACTTCTAAATCTGACACAGCACTTGCCATTGGATTGCGTAAAAATGATACTGCCACTAAAAATCAAGTCAACCAAGTTCTAGCAGGTATCTCTGAAAAAGAGAGACTGCAGCTCATGGATGATATGATCAAAGCTCAGCCCTTAGAAAAGAAGACTAGCCAGAAAGAGACAGGATTCTTTGGTCAAATGGCCACCATTCTAGCCCAAAACTGGAGACAGTTCTTACGTGGGACAGCCATGACCCTTCTGATATCCATCATAGGGACTGTTGTAGGGACAGCCATTGGTCTTTTAATCGGGGTCTACCGGACTGCACCAAAAGCAAGCAATGCTGCTCTAGCTAGCCTTCAAAAACTATTTGGCTGGCTCCTCAATATTTATATCGAAGTGTTTCGTGGGACTCCTATGATCGTACAAGCTATGGTTATTTACTACGGAACAGCTCAGGCCTTCGGCTATGACCTAGACCGGACAACCGCTGCTATTTTTATCGTCTCTATCAACACAGGGGCTTATATGAGTGAGATTGTCCGAGGTGGTATCTTTGCAGTAGACAAGGGACAATTTGAAGCTGCAACTGCACTTGGTTTTACCCACGGACAAACCATGCGCAAGATTGTTATTCCACAAGTTATCCGCAACATCCTACCAGCAACTGGTAATGAGTTCGTTATCAATATCAAGGACACCTCAGTCCTCAATGTTATCTCTGTTGTTGAACTCTACTTTACTGGTAATACCGTAGCAACACAAAGCTATAAATATTTCCAAACCTTCTTTGTCATTGCCACTATCTACTTCATCTTGACCTTTGTTGTTACACGCATCCTGCGTTATGTAGAACGCCGCCTTGACCAAGATAACTATACGCAAGGAGGGATTCACTAATGACTGATACTATTTTAGAAATCAAACACCTCAGGAAATCCTTTGGTAAAAACGAGGTCCTAAAAGATATTTCCTTATCTGTACAAAAGGGTGAAGTCATCTCTATCATTGGCAGTTCAGGCTCTGGAAAATCCACCTTCCTTCGCTCCATTAATCTCTTAGAAATTCCAACAGATGGAGAAATCCTCTACCATGGACAAAATGTCCTAGAAAAAGGATACGACCTCACGACCTATCGCGAAAAGTTAGGCATGGTTTTCCAATCGTTCAACCTTTTTGAAAACCTCAATGTTCTTGATAATGCCATTGTCCCCCAGACCACAGTCCTCAAGCGTGATAAGGCTGAAGCAACCAAGATTGCTAAAGAAAATTTAGAAAAAGTTGGAATGGGTAAGCAATACTGGAAAGCCAAGCCAGCTCAGCTATCAGGTGGTCAAAAACAGCGTGTAGCTATCGCCAGAGCATTATCTGTCAATCCTGAAGCCATCCTTTTTGACGAACCAACATCTGCACTGGATCCCGAGATGGTTGGTGAAGTGCTAAAAACAATGCAAGATTTAGCCAAATCTGGTTTAACCATGCTGATTGTTACTCATGAAATGGAGTTTGCCAAAGACGTCTCTGATCGCGTTATTTTTATGGATAAAGGCCTTATCGCCGAGCAAGGATCACCAGAACAGATCTTCGAAAATCCTAAAGAAACTCGTACTAAAGAGTTTTTACAACGCTTCTTAGGATAACTAAAATGAAGAGGCTAGGGACTGTCGTCCCGCTTCTTTTTTAATATCACCAATCATCCCATTTAGCCCATCTGTCAATCGAAATTGATAATGTCTTGAAAAAATCGGTCAGATAAGTGAAAATTGGTTATAATAGTGGTTGAGAGGTATTCCTCTCATGTTTGAATTCTTCATAAGATTTTCCGATTTTATGAAG
>NZ_JBZFUI010000008.1:0-41636 GCF_058314295.1 Streptococcus sp. ALY_208
ATTCAGCGTTAAGTGACGATAGCCTAGGAGATACACCTGTTCCCATGCCGAACACAGTAGTTAAGCCCTAGCACGCCTGATGTAGTTGGGGGTTGCCCCCTGTGAGATACGGGAGTTGCTTAGCGGTTATCCGCCATAGCTCAGTTGGTAGTAGCGCATGACTGTTAATCATGATGTCGTAGGTTCGAGTCCTACTGGCGGAGTAGATAAGTTGATTAGGAGGGGGTATCCCTCTTTTTTATTGCTTTGTGTTTGACTAATTATCTTTATTTTATTACTATTTTATTAACTGGTTAAGTATAGGGGGATGTTTTGGATTTAGAAAATAAAATTGATAAGATGGTGAATTCTTTTATTAGCTTTTCAGAACATGATAATGAACTTTTATTTGGTGATTGTCATTCTGGTTTTGAGCTGACTAATACTCAGGAGCATATTTTAATGCTGCTTTTGAATGGAGAACTGACTAATTCTGAGCTGGCTTCTCAGCTGAATATATCTCAGGCTGCTGTCACTAAAGCAGTTAAATCTCTTTTGGCAAATGACTTCTTGATTGCCAAGAAAAGTAAAATTGATGGTAGGATTATACGCTATTCATTGACTAAAAAGGCTGATTCTGTGGCTCAGGAACATTATGAGCATCATTCTCGCACTTTGGAAGTGTATTCAAAAATATTGCATGAATTTGATAAGAGTGAGCAGGAAGTTATTGAAAGGTTTGTGGATATGTTGGAGAGGGAAGTAAAGTTCTGATGAAATATATAGATGTTGATAATTTGTCTTTTCAATATGATGGTGAAACCGTTCTTGATCGTATTACCTTTTCTTTAAGTAGTGGAGAATTTATCACTTTGACGGGTGAAAATGGTGCAGCTAAATCTACTTTAATTAAGGCTATTTTGGGAATTTTGAAACCTAAGGCAGGTGTTATTAAGATTGCGAGCAAAAATATTCATGGTAAGAAGTTGAGAATTGCATATCTACCTCAGCATATTTCAAGTTTTAATGCTGGTTTTCCATCAACTGTTTATGAATTTGTGAGATCGGGAAGGTTTCAGTATCATAGTTGGTTTAGGAGGTTGACTAAACATGATGATGAGCATGTGAAGGCTAGTTTAGAGGCTGTTGGCCTCTGGGATCTGCGTGATAGAAAGATTGGTAATTTGAGTGGTGGTCAAAAGCAAAGGGCTGTCATTGCACGTATTTTTGCTTCGGATCCTGATGTGTTTGTACTGGATGAACCCACTACTGGTATGGATGGTGGCTCTATTTCTACTTTCTACGATTTAATGCATCATAGTGCCCATGTGCATAAAAAAGCTGTTTTGATGATTACTCACGATTCAGAAGAAGTTAAAGACTATGCTGATCGTAATATTCATCTTGTTAGGAATCAATCATTGCCTTGGAGATGTTTTAATATTCACGAGCCTAGTGGGGAGGGGAATGATGCTTAGTGTTTTTTCTTATGACTTTATGCAGAGAGCTTTATTGGCTATTGTGGCGATGAGTCTGTTTTCACCTATTTTAGGACTATTTCTTATTTTAAGGCGTCAAAGTTTGTTGAGTGATACCTTGAGCCATGTGTCTTTAGCTGGTGTAGCTTTAGGAGTTTTGCTAGGCATCAATACGACGGTGACAACTTTATTAGTTGTTGTGATAGCGTCTGTTGTCTTAGAATATTTGCGTGTAGTTTATAGGCATTATAATGAAATTTCTACTGCTATATTAATGTCTTTGGGACTGGCGATTTCGTTGATCATTATGAGTAAAACAAATAGTTCTTCGATTAGTTTGGATCAATATTTGTTTGGATCTATTGTTACTATCAGTTCAGATCAGGTTATTGGATTATTTGTTGTAGCTGGTTTAGTATTGGTATTGATGGGGATTTTTATCAGACCGCTTTATGTCTTAACATTTGATGAGGATACTGCTTTTGTGGATGGCTTACCAGTAAGGCTTATGTCGTTGATTTTTAATATTATTACTGGCGTTGCTATTTCTTTGATGATTCCTGCTGCAGGAGCCCTTCTGGTATCGACAATTTTGATTTTGCCGGCATCGATTTCTATGCGAATTGCTAATAGTTTTAAGGGTGTTATGCTTAGTTCGATTGTTGTTGGCTTTGTTGGAATGTTCCTTGGTGTTGTTTTATCTTATTATTGGGAAACTCCAGCTAGTGCGACGATCACAGTAATTTTTATCATTGTATTTATATTTGTTAGTTTATTGGATAGGTTTGTAAAAGAATAAAAAGGTATTGAGTGCTTCTCAATACCTTTTTATTTTTAATAAGTCAATACAAAGTATTTCTTTTTTCCACGTCGGATAACTGTAAGTTCATGATCAATTTTATCTGTTTCTGATAAGATATAATCCAGATTTTGAATTCTTTCGCCATTGATATAGATAGCACCGTTTTGTACATCTTCACGGGCTTGACGTTTGGATGTGACGATGTTTGATGCTACTAGAAGGTCGACGATGTTGAGCGGCTCATCCGGTTTAACAGCATAGTTTGGGACGTTGCTGAGCCCTTGTTTAAGCTCTTTGGCAGATAGGTTTTTGATGTTACCGGCAAAGAGTTGTTCTGTTATTTTGAGGGCTTGGTTATAAGCTTTTTCTCCGTGAACAAGGGTGACTACTTCACGAGCCAGTATTTTTTGAGCTAGACGTTGGTGACGCGCCTCATTAAATTCTTTTTCGATAGCTGAAATTTCATCGAGAGATAAGAAGGTGAAAATTTTCAAAAAGCGGATAGCATCTTCGTCCATGACGTTGAGCCAAAATTGGTACATTTCATAAGGCGATGTCTTATCGGCATCAAGCCAGACAGCATTACCTTCTGATTTTCCAAATTTTTTACCGGTTGAGTCTGTAATGAGTGGAACTGTGATGACATGGGCAGTTTTATCAGCTTTACGGCGTATCAATTCAGTACCTGCTGTCATATTTCCCCATTGATCAGAACCACCGATCTGAAGTGTGACATTGTACTTTTGATTCAGTTCATAGAAATCATATCCTTGCATGATTTGGTAAGCAAATTCTGTATAGGAGATACCAGTTTCAATGCGTTTTTTTACGGATTCCTTACTCATCATCGTATTGACTGTAAAATATTTCCCAACATCTCGTAGGAAATCGATGAAGCTAATAGATCCAAACCAGTCATAATTATTAACCATAACGGCCTTGTTATCGCCTTTTTCAAAATCAAGGAAACGGGATAACTGTTTTTGAATTTTGGTTACCCATCCGTCTACAGTTTCTTTGGTTTGGAGACTACGTTCAGCATCTTTGAAGGAAGGATCTCCAATGAGACCGGTTGCACCTCCAACCAGGGCATAAGGCTTGTGACCAGCTAGCTGAAGGCGTCGTGATGTCAAGATAGCTACTAAATGTCCAAGGTGCAGGCTATCAGCTGTTGGATCATATCCGGTGTAGTAGGAGATAGATCCATTTTCGAAAGCTTTTTTTAATGCTTCTTCATCAGTTGTTTGAAAGACGAGACCGCGTTCTTTTAGTTCGTCAAAAATTGTCATAATGTCTCTCCATTGTTTAGTAATACTGTGGTTCATTATATCGTAAACCTAATGCTCATGCAAGTTGAGCGGGTTTCTGTTATAATAGGCTTGAGGTTTAATTATGCTAGATTTGCTTAAAAAATATATGACTCAGTTTCGCTCTTTTGTACAAAATATAGGGAAGAAAGTAGCTGATTTGAATAGAAATCGATCCAAAAAGGATGGGGATGCTGTTGAACTAACAGGTAAGGACGTTGCGTCTGTCTTTTTAGCTAGCTTCAAAACGATCCTTAATTTTATCTATGTGGTTGTTCTCTTAGGTTTCATGCTTATTTCAGGTATGGGGCTAGGCTATCTAGCTAGTCAGGTTGATAGTGTTAAAGTTCCGTCAGAAAATACTCTGGTAGATAAAGTAACCTCTTTAACTTTAGTTTCTAGACTGACCTATTCTAATGGTGATGAGATTTCCAAGGTGGATAGTGATTTGGATAGGACTCCAGTTAAGTCTGATGAGATATCAAAATCTCTTAAAGAAGCTGTTATTGCTACAGAAGATGAAAATTTTGAATCTCACAAGGGTGTGGTTCCCAAGGCTGTGTTTAGGGCTTTGTTGTCTTCTGTATTACCTGTAGGCTCTACGAGTGGGGGATCGACTCTGACACAACAGTTGATTAAGCAACAAGTCATTGGAGATGATCCTACTTTCAAAAGAAAGGCCAGAGAAATCATTTATTCGTTGGCTTTGGAGCGATACATGACTAAGGATGATATTTTAACGTCTTACCTCAATGTTTCTCCATTTGGTCGCAACAACAGAGGAGAGAATATTGCCGGTGTTGAAGAGGCTGCCCAAGGCATTTTTGGTGTGCCAGCCAAGGAGTTAACGATTCCTCAGGCGGCATTTATTGCTGGTTTACCACAGAGTCCTATTGTTTATTCACCATACGATGGCAATGGGACTTTGAAAACTGGAGATGAACTAGAATATGGTTTGGAACGCCAGAAGAACGTTTTATACAATATGTATCGGAATGGCTATTTAAGTAAAAAAGAATATAACAGCTATAAAGAATATGATATCAAGTCTGATTTTATTCAGTCTAAGGCTGCTCATGTATCTGAACATGATTTCCTTTACTATGCTGTTATGAATGAGGCGCAAGACCATATCTATGATTATTTGATTAAGAGGGATGGTGTCTCAGAAGTTGATTTAAAAAATGATGAAACGGTCGCCAATTATCATCAGCTAGCCTTGGAAGCTCTTCAAACAGGGGGCTACAAGGTGACATCAACGATTGATCATTCTATTTATAAAGCCATGCAAGCAGCGGCTAAAAATCAAGGTAAGTTGTTAGATGCTGGAAATTCCGGGACCGTTGAAGTTGGGAATGTCTTGATGGATAATCAAACAGGGGCGATACTTGGTTTCATAGGTGGTCGAAATTATAAATCCAATCAAAATAATCATGCCTTTGATACTCGTCGTTCTCCTGGATCTAGTATCAAGCCGGTCTTGGCATATGGAGTAGCTATTGATCAAGGTTTGATGGGTTCAGGTTCTGTCCTGTCTAATTATCCTGCTCGCTTTTCAAATGGCTCGAAAATTATGCATGGTGAAGATGAAGGGACTCAAGCAGTCACTCTTCAAGAAGCGCTGGATGTTTCTTGGAATATCCCTGCTTATTGGACTTATCAGATGCTTCTCAATCAAGGCGTAGATGTGGAGTCATACATGACGAAGATGGGCTACAGTATCGATGACTATAGTATAGAAAGTCTCCCTCTGGGAGGTGGTATCGAAACAACGGTATTGCAACAGACTAATGCTTATCAGGCTATTGCTAATGGTGGTGCTTATCAAAAAGGCTATCTAATTGATAGGATTAAGGATCAAAAAGGTAAGGTCATCTATGAGCATAAATCTGCACCGGAGCAAGTCTATAGTAAGGCTACCGCAAGTATCTTGACTCGGCTGTTGAGAGGGCCGCTTGACTCTGGTAAGACGACTAGATTTTTAACAGAATTACGCCGCGAGAATTCGGCGCTTGCTAATGGTGCTGATTGGATTGGAAAAACAGGGACAACCAATGATTATAGTGATGTTTGGTTGATTGTTTCTACCCCTGCTGTAACTTTAGGTGGATGGGCTGGCTATGATGATAACTCTTCTTTAGCTTCTATGACTGGTTACCAAAATAATGGTGACTATATGGCCAATCTTGTTAATGCTATTTATAGGGCTGATCCAACTGTGTTTGGCAGTGGTAAACGTTTCCGTTTAGATTCCAATGTCATTAAATCTAATGTTTTGAAGTCTACTGGATTGAGGCCAGGAACGGTCTCCGTTAATGGAGGGCGTTATACACTTGGAGGAAGTACAACCGCTAGCTATTGGGCTAAAAATGGTGCTGGCAGCACAACTTATAGCTTTATGATTGGCGGTAGCAGTAAGGACGACGCTGCTGCTTGGAAATCAGTTACCAAGCGCTAATGTACTTGCCTTTTTAGATGTTTTCAGGTATAATATAGACAACTATTTGTCGTCTAACTTGATTGAAATATTGTCCAATCAAGAGATACAGCAGTTAGATCAAACGATTTTAGTCGGATTTAGCTGCTCTTTTTGTGCCTAAAATTAGGATTTTTTCTGATTTGTA
Source organism: Streptococcus sp. ALY_208 (assembly GCF_058314295.1). NCBI lineage: Bacteria > Bacillati > Bacillota > Bacilli > Lactobacillales > Streptococcaceae > Streptococcus > Streptococcus sp. ALY_208. The sequence continues at coordinate 6,191 of NZ_JBZFUI010000008.1, forward strand.
ATCAAAAAATAAAAATTCTAAAAAATCACAAAAGTATCTGTCGATAAATATTTAACCGATCGCTTCGATTGTCTCTGCTTTCCTTAAAAGAAGTGGAAAGGCAATCATTGTATTTTACATGAAGGAGATAGAAACTTGGCAGGACATGACGTTCAGTACGGGAAGCATCGCACCCGTCGTAGTTTTTCTAGAATCAAAGAAGTTCTTGACTTACCAAATCTGATTGAAATTCAGACGGATTCGTTCCAAGATTTTTTGGATAATGGTTTGAAAGAAGTGTTTGAGGATGTGCTTCCAATCTCTAACTTTACAGATACTATGGAGTTGGAATTTGTAGGTTATGAGTTGAAGGAGCCTAAATACACCTTGGAGGAAGCGCGAATCCATGATGCTTCATACTCAGCGCCTATCTTTGTAACCTTCCGTTTGATCAATAAAGAAACAGGTGAGATCAAAACTCAGGAAGTTTTCTTTGGTGATTTCCCAATTATGACAGAAATGGGAACTTTTATCATCAATGGTGGTGAACGGATTATCGTTTCTCAGTTGGTGCGTTCTCCAGGCGTCTATTTCAATGATAAAGTTGATAAAAATGGTAAGGTTGGCTACGGTTCAACGGTTATTCCTAACCGTGGGGCTTGGTTAGAATTGGAAACAGATTCTAAAGATATTGCTTATACACGTATCGATCGGACACGTAAGATTCCATTTACAACCTTAGTACGTGCGCTTGGTTTCTCAGGTGATGATGAAATTATTGATATCTTTGGAGACAGTGATCTTGTTCGTAATACTATCGAAAAAGATATTCATAAAAATCCTGCTGATTCACGTACTGATGAGGCACTTAAAGAAATTTATGAGCGTCTTCGTCCTGGTGAGCCCAAGACAGCGGATAGTTCACGTAGCTTGTTGACAGCTCGTTTCTTTGATCCGCGTCGTTATGATTTGGCAGCGGTTGGTCGCTACAAGATCAATAAGAAACTCAGTGTTAAAACACGTCTTTTGAATCAAGTCTTGGCTGAAAATTTAGTAGATGGTGAAACAGGTGAAATTCTTGTTGAAGCCGGTACAGAAATGACTCGTGATGTCATTGATTCTATTTCAGACCAAATCGATAATGGTTTGAATAGCTTTATCTACACACCTAATGATTATGCGGTTGTGACTGAACCAGTGGTCCTTCAAAAATTTAAGGTGGTCTCACCGGTTGATCCTGATCGTGTGGTTACTATCGTTGGTAATGCCAGCCCAGATGATAAGGTTCGTGCTCTCACACCAGCAGATATCTTGGCTGAAATGTCTTATTTCCTCAACTTGGCCGAAGGTCTTGGTAAGGTTGATGACATCGATCATTTGGGTAACCGTCGTATCCGTGCTGTTGGTGAGCTGTTGGCCAACCAATTCCGTATTGGATTGACACGTATGGAACGTAATGTTCGTGAACGTATGTCTGTTCAGGACAATGATGTCTTGACACCGCAGCAAATCATCAATATTCGTCCAGTTACAGCTGCAGTTAAAGAATTCTTTGGTTCTTCTCAGTTGTCACAGTTCATGGACCAACACAACCCACTGTCAGAGCTATCTCATAAACGTCGTTTGTCAGCCCTTGGGCCTGGTGGCTTGACACGTGATCGTGCGGGCTATGAAGTTCGTGACGTGCACTATACTCACTACGGCCGTATGTGTCCAATTGAAACTCCTGAAGGTCCTAACATCGGGTTGATTAATAACTTGTCTTCATATGGACATTTGAACAAGTATGGCTTTATCCAAACGCCGTATCGTAAGGTGGATCGTACGACTGGTAAGGTGACCAATGAAATTGTTTGGCTGACTGCTGATGAAGAAGATGAGTATACAGTTGCTCAAGCAAACTCCAAGCTTAATGAAGATGGTACTTTTGCTGAAGAAATTGTCATGGGACGCCATCAAGGTAACAACCAAGAATTTCCAGCAAGTAGCGTTGAGTTTGTAGATGTGTCTCCTAAACAGGTTGTTGCAGTTGCAACGGCATGTATTCCATTCTTGGAAAACGATGACTCCAACCGTGCTCTTATGGGGGCAAACATGCAACGTCAGGCTGTTCCATTGATTGATCCAAAGGCACCTTATGTTGGTACGGGTATGGAGTATCAAGCAGCTCATGACTCAGGTGCAGCTGTTATTGCTAAGCATGACGGTCGTGTAACTTTCTCAGATGCTGAAAAAGTTGAAGTGCGTCGTGAAGATGGATCATTAGATGTTTACCATATCACTAAGTTCCGTCGTTCTAACTCAGGAACTGCCTATAACCAACGAACTTTGGTTAAGGTTGGTGATCAAGTTGAAAAAGGAGACTTTATCGCTGATGGTCCGTCTATGGAAGGCGGAGAAATGGCTCTCGGGCAAAACCCTGTCGTCGCTTACATGACCTGGGAAGGGTATAACTTTGAGGATGCTGTTATCATGTCTGAGCGTTTAGTTAAAGAAGATGTCTACACTTCTGTACACTTAGAAGAATTTGAATCAGAAACTCGTGATACCAAGTTAGGCCCTGAAGAAATCACTCGTGAAATTCCAAATGTCGGTGAAGAAGCGCTTAAAGATCTTGATGAAATGGGGATCATCCGCATTGGTGCTGAAGTAAAAGAAGGAGATATCCTAGTCGGCAAGGTGACACCTAAGGGTGAAAAAGACCTTTCTGCAGAGGAGCGCCTCCTGCATGCTATCTTTGGGGATAAGTCACGTGAAGTGCGTGATACTTCCCTTCGTGTACCGCATGGTGGTGAGGGTATTGTTCGTGATGTTAAGATCTTTACACGAGCAAATGGTGATGAATTGCAATCGGGCGTTAATATGCTGGTGCGTGTCTACATCGCTCAAAAACGTAAGATCAAGGTTGGAGATAAGATGGCCGGTCGTCACGGTAACAAGGGTGTCGTTTCACGTATTGTTCCAGTGGAAGATATGCCTTATCTTCCGGATGGTACGCCGGTTGATATCATGCTGAATCCACTTGGGGTGCCATCACGTATGAATATCGGGCAAGTTATGGAGCTTCACTTGGGTATGGCTGCACGTAATCTTGGCATTCACATGGCTACACCAGTCTTTGACGGAGCAACTTCCGAAGATCTCTGGGAAACTGTTGAAGAAGCTGGTATGGCAAGTGATGCCAAGACTGTTCTTTATGATGGTCGTACAGGTGAACCGTTTGATAATCGAGTTTCTGTAGGTGTCATGTACATGATTAAGCTTCACCACATGGTTGATGATAAGCTTCACGCTCGCTCAACAGGTCCTTACTCACTCGTTACCCAACAACCTCTTGGTGGTAAAGCTCAGTTTGGTGGTCAACGTTTTGGGGAAATGGAAGTTTGGGCCCTAGAGGCTTATGGTGCTTCCAATGTTCTTCAAGAAATTTTGACGTACAAGTCAGATGATGTGACTGGTCGTCTTAAGGCCTATGAAGCGATTACCAAGGGTAAACCAATTCCAAAACCAGGTGTACCTGAATCATTCCGAGTTTTGGTTAAGGAGCTGCAATCACTTGGTCTTGACATGCGTGTGCTTGACGAAGATGATAATGAAGTAGAACTTCGTGATCTTGATGAAGGCGAAGATGATGATGTTATGCATGTTGATGATCTTGAAAGAGCTCGTCAAAGACAAGCTGCAGAGGCCGCTGCTCAAGCTCAGGAAAGTTCACAAGAGTAATAGTGGGTATCTGACTCACGGATCAATCTTATTAGATTGATAGCACTATTAATAGAAAGGCAAAATAAGTGGTTGACGTAAATCGATTTAAAAGTATGCAAATCACTTTAGCTTCACCAAATAAGGTCCGTTCATGGTCTTATGGGGAAGTTAAAAAACCTGAAACAATCAACTATCGTACGCTCAAACCAGAACGAGAAGGTCTCTTTGATGAAGTAATCTTTGGACCAACAAAAGACTGGGAATGTGCTTGCGGTAAGTACAAGCGTATCCGCTATAAAGGAATCGTCTGTGACCGTTGTGGTGTCGAGGTCACGCGCGCTAAGGTTCGTCGTGAACGCATGGGTCATATCGAATTGAAAGCTCCTGTCTCTCACATCTGGTACTTCAAAGGGATCCCGTCTCGTATGGGATTGACTTTGGATATGAGTCCTCGTGCTTTAGAAGAAGTTATCTATTTTGCGGCTTATGTGGTTATTGATCCAAAAGATACACCACTGGAACCTAAGTCTATTTTGACTGAGCGTGAATACCGTGAAAAACTTCAAGAGTACGGTTACGGCTCATTTGTAGCTAAAATGGGTGCGGAAGCTATCCAAGATCTCTTAAAGCAAGTTGACCTTGAATCTGAAATCGCTGAGCTCAAGGAAGAGCTAAAAACAGCTTCTGGTCAAAAACGTATTAAGGCCATTCGCCGTTTGGATGTTTTGGATGCTTTCTATAAATCTGGTAATAAGCCAGAATGGATGGTTCTTAATATCCTTCCTGTTATTCCACCGGATCTTCGTCCTATGGTCCAATTGGATGGTGGACGTTTTGCGGCTTCTGATTTGAATGACCTTTACCGTCGTGTCATTAACCGTAATAATCGTTTGGCTCGTTTGCTTGAATTGAATGCACCTGGTATCATCGTGCAAAATGAAAAACGTATGCTGCAAGAAGCGGTTGATGCTCTTATTGATAACGGTCGTCGTGGTCGTCCAATTACTGGACCAGGAAGCCGTCCATTGAAATCATTGAGCCACATGCTCAAAGGTAAACAAGGACGTTTCCGCCAAAACTTGCTTGGTAAACGTGTTGACTTCTCTGGACGTTCTGTTATCGCCGTTGGTCCAACTCTTAAGATGTATCAGTGTGGTGTGCCACGTGAGATGGCTATTGAACTCTTTAAGCCATTTGTGATGCGTGAAATCGTTGCTCGTGAATACGCTGGTAACGTTAAAGCTGCTAAACGTATGGTTGAGCGTGGCGATGAACGTATCTGGGATATTCTTGAAGATGTCATTAAAGAACACCCTGTTCTTCTTAACCGCGCACCTACCCTTCACCGTTTAGGTATCCAAGCCTTTGAACCAGTTCTTATTGATGGTAAAGCTTTGCGTCTTCACCCATTAGTGTGTGAAGCCTACAATGCCGACTTTGACGGTGACCAAATGGCTATCCACGTACCGTTGTCAGAAGAAGCTCAAGCAGAAGCTCGTCTTTTGATGCTTGCAGCAGAGCATATCCTCAATCCTAAGGATGGTAAGCCAGTCGTTACCCCATCTCAAGATATGGTTTTGGGTAACTATTACTTGACTATGGAAGATGCTGGTCGTGAAGGTGAAGGTATGGTCTTCAAGGACAAGGATGAAGCGATCATGGCTTACCGTAATGGCTATGCTCACTTGCATACTCGTGTAGGTATTGCAACTGATAGTATGCCTGAAAAGCCTTGGACAGAAGATCAAAAACACAAGGTAATGATCACCACAGTAGGTAAGATTCTTTTCAATGACATCATGCCTGCAGAATTACCATATTTGAATGAGCCAACCAATGCTAATCTGACAGATAAGACGCCAGATAAGTACTTCTTGGAACTCGGTTCGGATATTAAACCTGCTATTGAGGCTTTGGAACTCAATGTTCCCTTCAAGAAGAAGAATCTGGGTAATATCATTGCAGAGACTTTCAAGCGTTTGCGCACGACGGAAACGTCTGCCTTCCTTGACCGCTTGAAAGATCTTGGCTACTACCACTCAACATTGGCTGGTTTAACGGTGGGTATTGCTGATATTCCTGTTATTAGCAACAAGCAAGATATTATTGCACAAGCGCATAATAAGGTTGAACAAATTAATAAGGCTTTCCGTCGTGGTTTGATGACAGATGATGATCGCTATACAGCTGTTACCAATACTTGGCGTGAAGCTAAGGAAGAGTTAGAAAAACGTTTGATCGAAACACAAGATCCTAAGAACCCTATCGTTATGATGATGGACTCAGGAGCTCGTGGTAACATCTCAAACTTCTCTCAATTGGCTGGTATGCGTGGTCTGATGGCGGCGCCTAATGGACGTATCATGGAATTGCCTATCTTGTCTAACTTCCGTGAAGGTTTGTCTGTGCTGGAAATGTTCTTCTCAACCCACGGTGCTCGTAAGGGTATGACCGATACAGCCCTTAAGACGGCCGACTCTGGATATCTAACTCGTCGTTTGGTTGATGTTGCCCAAGATGTTATTATCCGTGAGGATGACTGTGGTACTGATCGTGGATTGACTATTCGTGCAATCACTGATGGTAAGGAAGTTACTGAAACCTTAGAAGAGCGTCTTATCGGACGTTATACTAAGAAATCAGTTAAGCATCCTGAAACAGGTGAAGTTATCGTTAAGCCAGATACTTTGATTACTGAAAACATGGCTGCAGATATTGCTAAAGCTGGTGTTGAGGAAGTCACTATTCGTTCGGTCTTTACATGTAATACACGTCACGGTGTCTGCCGTCACTGTTATGGTATCAACCTGGCAACTGGTGATGCAGTTGAAGTTGGTGAGGCCGTAGGTACTGTTGCTGCTCAATCTATCGGTGAACCAGGTACTCAGTTGACTATGCGTACTTTCCACACGGGTGGTGTTGCGTCAAATACTGACATTACTCAAGGTTTGCCACGTATCCAAGAAATCTTTGAAGCACGAAATCCTAAAGGGGAAGCGGTTATCACTGATGTCAAAGGCCGTGTAACGGATATCGAGGAAGATGCATCGACACGTACTAAGAAGGTTTACGTTGAAGGTAAGACTGGTAAGGGTGAGTACGTTGTACCATTTACTGCCCGTATGAAGGTAGCTGTTGGTGATGAGATTTCTCGTGGGGATGCTCTTACTGAGGGCTCAATCCAACCTAAGCACTTGCTCGAAGTGCGTGATACCTTATCTGTTGAGACTTATCTCTTGGCTGAAGTTCAAAAAGTTTACCGTAGCCAAGGGGTGGAAATCGGTGATAAGCACGTCGAAGTTATGGTTCGCCAAATGCTACGTAAGGTTCGTATCATGGATCCAGGAGATACAGATCTCCTTCCAGGTACTCTAATGGACATTGCTGATTTCACAGATGCTAATAAGGATATCGTCATTGCTGGCGGTATTCCTGCAACCAGCCGTCCTGTCCTTATGGGAATTACCAAGGCTTCGCTTGAGACAAATTCATTCTTGTCTGCTGCATCCTTCCAAGAAACGACTCGTGTCCTTACAGATGCTGCTATTCGCGGTAAGAAGGATCACCTTCTTGGTCTTAAAGAAAATGTCATTATTGGTAAGATTATTCCTGCTGGTACAGGTATGCAACGTTACCGCAATATTGAACCTCAAGCCGTTAATACTGTTGAAGTTATCGAGGAGCCTATCCTTGAGACGGCTGAAGTTGCTCCAATTAGCGAGTAAGCTTTGAATATGAAAATCTCTCCTAAATTCGGGAGAGATTTTTTTGTTTTTTGCTATTATTGTTGATTGTGAAATTATTAAAAGTTTGTCATTATGAAAACGTTATTTACAATATTCTAACAGAGTGCTACAATGAAATTTAGCCAACTCTTGATGGTTGAATTTGAAAAATTTACCGAATTTTCTGTCGTTTTATTATTGAGGCCGGATTTGGTAATGAGAAGGGGTTTTTATGGTTTTAATCAAAAGAAAAATCAGAAATAAGCTGCGCAAAAATGCTAAGTGGATCGGTCTTGCAGCATTGGTAGTGGCAGCTGGCGGTATTGGGGTTTATCAGGCCAATAAAGGTAATTCAAAGAATCATGAAATCAACTGGTATACACCGACAGAGATGATTACACTCGATGCGTCTAAAAATACAGACCGGTATTCTGCTATGGCTATCGGGAACTCAGGCAGCAACTTGCTACGTGTTAATAAAAATGGGGATCTCAAGTATGATCTTGCTAAGAATCTTGAGGTTTCTAAGGATGGAAAGACTTATACTGTCACTATGCGAGACCATCTAAAATGGTCAGATGGCTCTGAGTTGACTGCTAAAGACATCGTTTATTCTTGGCAGCGTATGGTCGATCCTAAGACGGCATCGGAGTATGCTTATTTGGCGAGTGATGCTCATGTTTTAAATGCTGAAGATATTATTGGTGGGAAAAAGCCTGTATCAGACTTGGGAGTGGAAGCCAGGGGAAATCAGGTGATTTTCCATCTCTCTGATCCGGCACCTCAGTTTAAGAGCTTGTTGTCCTTTTCTAACTTTGTTCCTCAAAAGGAAGCTTTTGTGAAGAAATCTGGGAAAAAGTATGCGACTAATTCTCAGCAAATGCTTTATTCGGGGCCTTACACTGTTAAAGGTTGGAATGGTAGTAATGGTGACTATCAGCTAGTCAAAAATAAGTACTATTGGGATGCTAAGCATGTTAAAACTGATCTTGTCAATGTCCAGACGGTTAAAAAGCCAGATACAGCTGTGCAGATGTACAGGCAGGGAGATCTAGATTGGGCAGATATTTCTGCGACTTCTGCTATGTATGCAGCTAATAGGTATCGAAAGGATGTTATAAAAATACCAGAAGCAACTACTGTCTATATGGTTTACAATATGACTGGTGAAGTCAAGGGACTGACTAATAAAAAAATTCGTCAGGCTTTAAATCTTGCAACTAATCGTCCAGGCACTGTCAAGGCAGCAACTGATACGGGTTCGGAACCGGCTACGGCCTTGGTTCCTAAGGGAATGCAGAAATTACCAGATGGGACTGATTTGACGGCTTCTGTAGAACCTGGTTACACTTATGATGCGAAAAAAGCTGCTAAGCTTTTCAAGGAAGGCTTAAAAGAAGAAGGCCTTACATCTTTAACCCTGACTATCACGGCGGATTCAGATCAGCCAGATAGAAAGGCTGCGGTTGATTACACCAAGGAAACTTGGGAAAAAGCCTTACCGGGTCTCACTGTTGAAGAAAAATTTGTGACTTTCAAACAACGTCTGGATGATACTAAGAATCAAAATTTTGATGTGGCTTTTGTGCTGTGGGGCGGTGATTATCCTGAGGGATCTACTTTCTATGGACTTTTCACGACAGACTCAGCTTATAACTATGGTAAATTTTCTAGCAAGGCCTACGATGCAGCCTATAAAAAGGCTTTAACAACGGATGCGCTTGATCCTCAGGCAGGTGCTAAGGATTATAAGGCTGCTGAGAAAGCTTTGTATGATGAGGCACTCTTTAATCCGGTTTACTTCCGCTCTAATAGGGCTTTGCAAAATCCTAAGATCAAAGGATTGGTAAGAAATGCTACAGGTCTTTACACTGATTTTACCTACGCTTATAAGCAGTAGTGTGTTAATGGTGTGGCGCTGGATGTAAAGGAAACAATATTATGGTGAAATATTTATTAAAACGTTTAATGATCTTGGTGGTTACCCTTTGGGTAGTCATTACCTTATCATTTTTCCTCATGCAGGTGTTGCCGGGAACTCCCTACAATAATCCTAAATTGACGGATGAAATGATTGCAATGATGAATAAGCAATATGGTTTGGATAAACCAGTTTGGCAGCAATATTTGACTTATCTTGGCAATATTGTCCAAGGTGATCTTGGGACCAGTTATTCTTCTGTCAACCAGTCTGTGTCAACTATGATTGGTCAGCGTTTGGCTGTGTCAGCTCAACTAGGGATTCAAGCACTAGTAGTCGGTATTGTGGCTGGACTTTTTGTTGGCGCTGTCTCTGCTCGCAATAAGAATAACTGGATTGATGGTGTACTCAGTGTGCTTTCGACCTTGGGAATTTCTATTCCTTCCTTCATTGTGGGGCTTTTCTTGCTGGATTATCTGGGATTTAAATGGAATCTTTTGCCACTAGTTGGTTGGGGAAGCTTTAGTCAAAGCATTTTGCCAACTTTAGCTTTGGCTATTCCAGTCTTTGCACAGGTAACTCGTTTTTTCCGTAGTGAGATGATTGAAACCCTCAATACGGATTATATTCAGTTGGCGCGTGCCAAGGGACTAAGTTCACCTGAGGTCACGGCTAACCATGCTTATCGAAATTCTATGATTCCTGTTTTAACATTAGTTGGTCCTTTGGCCGCTAATATCTTGACAGGATCTGCCCTGATCGAGCAAATTTTTTCTATTCCTGGGATTGGTCAGCAGTTTGTCAGTTCGATCCCTACTAAGGACTATCCTGTTATCATGGGGACAACGATTGTCTATGCGCTGATGTTGATGGTTGCTATCTTAGTGACAGATATTATCAGTAGCCTGATAGACCCTCGTGTACGCTTACAGTAAGGAAGGTTGCTATGGAAGATACAAGACGCTTTAAACTTGTCGGGGTTGGTAGTACGGCTTCGCAAGAGAAAATTCAAAAACCGACTCTGTCATTTATGCAGGATGCTTGGCGACGATTAAAAAAGAATAGACTGGCTTTTGTTGCTCTTTGGTTTTTAGCTGCTATTATTATTTTGTCACTACTTTCGACGGCAGTGGTCAGCAAAGAAGATGCCAATAACTTTAATAGTGATAAAGTCACGACTTATCGCAACTTGCCGCCAAAATTGAGTGAAGGGCTTCCTTTCTGGAATGGTAAGATCAAGTTTGCTGGTACAGATAAAAAAGTGGATGTCTACAAGGAGCAGGAGGTTCCCAAAGGTGAGCAATTTATCTTAGGGACGGATAATCTTGGTCGTAGTGTGGCTAAGCGTGTTATTGTTGGTGTTCGTATTTCAATTTTAATTGCTGTTGTAGCCACTTTAATCGATCTTGTCATTGGTGTCACTTATGGTTTGATATCTGGTTATATCGGTGGTCGATTGGATACGGTTATGCAGCGGATTATTGAGGTGATTTCCTCTATTCCTAATTTGGTTATCGTAACGATGCTAGGGCTATTGCTGGGCAATGGGGTAATGTCTATTATCATTTCGATTGCGATTGTTGGCTGGACAGCGATGGCTCGTCAGGTGCGTAATATGACCTTATCCTATAAGGAGCGTGATTTTGTGTTAGCCTCTAAGGCTTTGGGAGAACGCCCTTTGAAAATTGCTTTTAAGCATATTTTGCCTAATATCTCAGGGATTATTATCGTGCAAATTATGATGACTGTCCCTAGTGCTATTATGTATGAGGCAGTTTTATCTGCGATAAACCTTGGGGTTAAGCCACCGACAGCGTCATTAGGGTCATTGATCACGGATGCTCAAGAATACCTACAATATTATCCTTATCAACTCTTGCTACCTGCTTTTGCTCTGGTTGTCATCTCGCTGGCCTTTATCCTTTTGGGGGATGGCTTACGTGATGCTTTTGATCCCAAGTTAAATGTAGAGGAATAGGGGGTTTATCAAATGTCTAAAGAAGAAATTTTGTCTGTCAAGAATCTCCATGTGAATTTCCATACTTATGCTGGGGATGTGAAAGCTATTAGAGATGTCAATTTTGAGCTTTACAAGGGTGAAACCTTGGCTATTGTGGGAGAGTCTGGCTCTGGAAAATCGGTCACAACTCGTACCCTTATGGGATTGTCGGCTAAGAATGCTGAGGTTAGTGGCGAGATTATCTATAAAGGGCGTGATCTGAATCAGATCGGTGAGAGCGAGTGGGTAAAACTTCGTGGTAATGACGTGGCTATGATCTTTCAAGATCCTATGACAAGCCTTGATCCAACGATGAAAATTTGGAAGCAAATTGCTGAGCCAATGCTGATTCACGATGAAGACCTAGAGTATGATCAGGCGTTTGAGCGTGTGATTGATTTGATGGAAAAGGTTGGTATTCCTGAGGCGCGTGAGCATGCTCATGATTATCCACACCAATGGTCAGGAGGGATGCGTCAACGTGCGGTTATTGCTATTGCCCTTGCTGCAAATCCTGCTATTCTCATTGCTGATGAGCCTACAACGGCTTTGGACGTGACGATTCAAGCGCAAATTTTAAAACTTATGAAGGAGATTCAAAAGGATACAGATAGTTCGATTGTTTTTATTACTCATGATTTAGGAGTGGTTGCTGGGATGGCGGACCGTGTTGCAGTGATGTATGCTGGTAAAATTGTTGAATATGGTCAGGTCGATGAAGTCTTCTATAACCCTCAACACCCCTATACGTGGGGGCTTCTAGGATCTATGCCAACGACGGATACGAAAGCTGGTAGTCTGCATGCTATTCCAGGAACACCTCCGGACTTGCTTCATCCGCCAAAGGGTGATGCTTTTGCCTCACGTAATGCTTTTGCACTGGATATTGATCATGAGGAGCTACCACCTATGTTTAAGGTGTCAGATACACATTATGCTGCGACATGGTTGTTAGATGAGAGGGCTCCTAAGGTAACTCCACCAGATTTTATTCAGAAACGTTGGGAGCAATGGCAAGAAATCAAGGAGGCTAGTAAATGACGCAAAGCAAACGAAAATTGGTTGAGCTCAGAAATGTATCTTTAACCTTCAATAAAGGGAAATCTAATCAAGTCAAGGCTATTGATGATGTGAGTTTTGATATCTATGAGGGAGAAGTTTTTGGTCTAGTTGGTGAATCAGGTTCTGGTAAGACAACGATTGGACGCTCGATTCTTAAGCTTTACGATATTGATGGTGGCCAGATTAGTTTTGATGGTCAATCAATCTCTGATTTTAAAGGGCAGCAGCTTCAGGAGTTTCGTAAGTCTTCACAAATGATTTTTCAAGATCCCCAAGCTAGTCTCAATAGCCGTATGAAAATTCAAGATATTATTGCAGAAGGGCTCGATATTCATCATTTGACACATTCCAAAGCAGAACGTCAAGCAAAAGTGGAGGAGCTGATTGAGTTAGTTGGATTGAATAAGGATCATTTGACCCGTTACCCCCATGAATTTTCAGGTGGGCAAAGGCAGCGTATTGGCATTGCTCGTGCTTTAGCTGTCAATCCTAGGTTTGTTGTTGCTGATGAGCCTATATCAGCCTTGGATGTTTCTATCCAGGCACAAGTGGTTAATCTGATGCAAAAGCTTCAAGCTGAACAGGGATTAACCTACCTCTTTATTGCCCATGATCTTTCTATGGTGAAGTATATTTCTGATCGTATTGGGGTTATGCATTGGGGCAAACTTTTGGAAGTTGGTCCAGCTGATGAGGTTTATAATAATCCTATTCATCCGTATACAAAATCATTACTATCTGCTATTCCTGAGCCAGATCCTGAAAAGGAGCGACACCGAGTTCCTCTGGTTTATGACCCAAGCTCGGAAAGAGATGGTCAAGCTCGACAAATGTGTGAAGTGACGCCAGGACACTTTGTCTATGCTACTGATGATGAACTTCTTACTTATAGGAAAGATCTTTAAATTTATGATTACCCATGAGGCTGAGATAAAAGTTCTCAGCCTTATTTATTTGGTCATTTTTATTTGCTAGGCTCAGTGGTTGAATATCTAATCTCATGAACTTTGTTTATCTTATTTCTAACCTACCTCAAACGGTCTTCTAGATTGTTTCAAGTAGAACTCTTAGAAATAAAAAAGCGCAGAGAAATCAAATTCTTCGAGTTATTGATTTTTGTCCCACTCTCATTATTTTCGTAAAAACTAAGCAGATTTTTTTTCAAGATGCCTAAAATCCTATATAATGGCATTGTTAAACGAAGGAAGTAGGCTATGTATCAGGTAATAAAAATGTATGGTGATTTGGAGCCCTGGTGGTTCTTAGAGGGTTGGAAGGATGATATTGTTGAAGTGCGGGAGTTTGAGAAATTTTATGATGCTCTAAAGTATTATAAGCAAGAATGGTATGGACTCTTTGAGCGTTATCCTAGCTTTAATAGTAAAAGTAGTGTGATGACAGCCTTTTGGAATGTAGATGATCAGCGCTGGTGTGAGGAGTGTGTGGATTATCTACAGCAATTTTATTCCATTGCTCTTTTAAAAGATTGGGCCAGTCTTCCTAAAGAAGCCTATCGACCGGGCTATGAAAAGAAACGTGGCGAATTATAAAAACTGAGAAATATTTCTCGGTTTTTTTAATTTTTTACGGATAAATAAGTAGGAGGTGAGATATTCTGATGGTTCAAAAATTTGGAAAACGTATCATTTCTCAAGCAGTTGAGAGTCAGGCCCAGGATATTTATTTTATTCCAAAAGCAGATGGCTATGAGATATACATGAGAATTGATGATGATCGCAAATTTATTGATCATTTTGAGTTTGACCAAATTAGTGGTCTTATTAGCCATTTTAAATTTCTAGCTGGCATGAATGTCGGTGAGAAGCGACGCAGTCAGCTTGGATCTTGTGATTATGAGTTAGATAATGGTGAGAGTGCATCTCTTCGCTTGTCTACTGTTGGTGATTATAAGGGGCGTGAGAGTTTAGTCATTCGACTTTTGTTTGATCAAAAGCGAGTTTTGCATTATTGGTTTGAGGGATTAGATCGCTTATTGCCAATTATTAATGGAAGGGGGCTTTATCTTTTCTCTGGCCCTGTTGGCTCTGGTAAGACGACTTTGATGTATGAGTTAGTGACTCAAAAATTTCCGAAGGCTCAGGTGATGTCAATAGAGGATCCTGTAGAGATTAAGCAGGATAGTGTCTTGCAGCTTCAGCTCAATCCTAGTATCGACATGACTTATGATAGTCTGATTAAATTAGCGCTTCGTCATCGGCCGGATGTTCTCATTATCGGTGAAATTCGTGATACTCAGACGGCTCAGGCTGTTATTAGAGCTAGTTTGACAGGGATTACAGTTTTTTCAACTGTCCATGCTAAGAGTATTCCGGGTGTTTATGCTAGATTGTTGGAATTGGGTGTAAAGCCCGATGAGCTTGCAAATAGTCTGACAGGGATTATTTATCAGCGCTTATTAGGGGGAGGAGGTGTATTAGATTTTGCCAAGGAGAACTTCGAAGCTCACTCAGCCAAAGAGTGGAATGACCAGATTGATGAGCTTCTTGCAGCGGGATATATCACTGCTGAACAGGCAAAAACCGAAAAAATTATCGCTTGATCGTCAGCGTAAAGTGATTCAGCTCTTCAATAATTTAATGAGTTCAGGTTTTACATTGACAGAAATTGTTGATTTTTTGGAGCGCAGTGGCTTGTTGCCCTCTATTTATACTTCTAGGATGCGTGAGAGTTTGTTATCGGGTGAGTCTTTAGCCATTATGATGGGGAGGTTAGGATTTTCAGATAATGTGGTGACTCAGCTAGCTTTATCAGAAGTGCACGGCAATACCCAAGGAGCCCTGATTAAGATAGAGTCTTATCTGGGAAAGCTTGTAGCGGTTCGTAAGAAGCTGCTAGAAGTAGCGACTTATCCTATTATACTTTTGTTGTTTTTGGTTGGAATTATGCTGGGTATGAGGCGCTATCTCTTGCCGCAATTAGGGGAAGAAAATATAGCGGCCGCACTGATTGCTCATTTTCCTACTATCTTTTTGGGTCTATTTATCCTGCTATTAGTCTTGGTTTTTCTTTCCTATCTTCATTGGAAGTCTTCAGATAAGGTGGCATGGTATAGTCGCATATCTCATTTTCCTTTTTTAGGTAGTTTTGTTCGTGACTACCTTACAGCTTATTATGCTAGAGAGTGGGGAAATTTGATTGGCCAAGGGATTGAGATGAGTCAGATCGTTGTGATTATGCAAAAGCAGCGCTCCCAATTATTCAGGGAGATTGGCAAGGAGATGCAGGAGGCCTTAGTCAGAGGTCAAGAGTTCCATCATAAAGTTTTAGATTATTCCTTCTTTCTTAAAGAGTTGAGTCTTATTATTGAGTACGGTCAGGTGAAGTCCAAATTAGGAGATGAGCTTGAAGTTTACGCTCAGGAGAGCTGGGAAACTTTCTTTTATAGGGTGACAAGAGCAACTCAGATTATTCAGCCTCTGGTGTTTATATTAGTAGCTCTTGTAATTATCATGATTTATGCGGCTATGTTATTGCCTATGTATCAGAATATGGAGGTTCAATTTTAGATGAAAAAGATTGTTACACAGATGAAAAAGGCGCGTGTGAAGGCCTTTACGCTGATTGAAATGTTGGTTGTCTTATTGATTATTAGTGTTTTATTGTTGCTTTTTGTCCCAAATTTAGCTAAGCAAAAGGATTCAGCTAAAAATACTGGTGGAGCAGCTGTTGTTAAAGTAGTAGAAAGTCAAGCAGAGCTTTATGAACTGAATCATACTGATGATGCTACAGTATCTAAACTTGTAGCGTCCGGTGATATCTCGCAGAAGCAGGCGGATTCTTATAATGAGTATTACAAGAAACATTCAGAAAAACGTCATGTCCCAAATTAAGGCTTTTACCTTATTAGAGACGCTTTTGGTTTTGGCTATTACTAGTTTTATTTTGATGGCTTTTACTGGAGGCGTACAGAGAACTTTTAAGGGGATTCAGCAGCGATTGTTTTTCTTGTCTTTTGAGCACCTTTATGAGGATACTCAACGCTTGAGTCATAGTCAGCAAAAAGAACTCAGTCTTAATGTCACTGCTACAGAAGTTTCTAATGGAGTTGCTAAGATTGAGCTGCCTGATTCTGTTCATCCCATTCAAGACTATCGGGTAGTTTTTTCAGAAGAGGGAGGAAATTCTTCCTTGCAGAAGTTAGAATTTCGGACACAAGACGGTTCTGTCACCTATCAACTATATATAGGGAGTGGTCGTTATAAAAAAACAGAAAGTTAGGGCTTATGTCCTTTTAGAGAGTCTGGTAGCTTTAGCTGTCTTAGTTATGATTGTTAGTCTAGTATTAAGTGAAGTGAATAAGGATAGAAAAAGAATGGCAGC
The DNA here is from genome assembly GCF_058314295.1 of Streptococcus sp. ALY_208. Lineage (NCBI taxonomy): Bacteria > Bacillati > Bacillota > Bacilli > Lactobacillales > Streptococcaceae > Streptococcus > Streptococcus sp. ALY_208. The sequence continues at coordinate 22,923 of NZ_JBZFUI010000008.1, forward strand.
TCTTCTACGTCGTCAGGAAGTTGTAAATGTAGCTCAAATGGCTGTTCAAACTAGGCAAGAAAATCTGACATTAAATGGCATTAGTGTTACTGTTCAACAATCTGACACCAGTATTACTGTCTATGAAGGTGGGAAGGTGGTGTTAGATGTTGCAAAACGTTAAAGTCAGAGCCTTTACTCTTCTTGAATGTATGGTAGCTTTACTGATTATTTCTGGGAGTCTTCTTGTTTATCAGGCTATGACAAATGTTGTCAGTAGCAATGTGAGCTATATCAGTCGTAACGATGAGGAAGAGTGGCTGTTGTTTTGTCAGCAGATGCGTTCGGAGTTGGCATCTGCACAACTTACTAAGGTTTCTGATAATAAGCTCTTTGTTAAGAAGGGGGAGCAAGAGTTAGCGTTCGGACGAGCCAAGGCTGGAGATTTTAGGAAAAGTAATGCTGATGGCCGTGGTTATCAGCCTATGATTTATAGGATTAAGAGTAGCCGTATTAGCCAGAGTGGTTCCATAGTTCATATTACTATAGTGTTTAACTCAGGTATGGAAAGGACGTTTATATATGCTTTCTAAGAGGAGGATCAAGGCAGGTGTATTGATTTATGCGGTACTTATGGCAGCTATATTTTCTCTACTTCTTCAGTTTTATCTCGATCGGGTGATAGCTAGCCAAAGGCAGTACTTGGCTATGGAAAATCATGCTGAAGCCTATGTGCTAGCTCAGTTGACTAAAGTAGAGTTAGAAAAGGATCCAGATAAGCGACAATTTTATTTTGATAGTGGGCAAGTAAAGATTGAAGGCAGAGGGGATCATATTGATATTGAAGTGACTCTGGGGTCAGGAGAGAAGTATCATTTTGATGATCAAATCCCAAGACAATCTCAAAAGGTTAAAAAAGGTAGCAAGAAATCAAAATCTCAGAGATCTAGGCCTTCTAAAAAAGAAGATGATGAAGTAGGGTCTGAGAAACAGACATCGGATTCATCGGACGATGATAGGACAACGGAATCTTCTAGTACTAGTCAGAGTGGGACTGAGAGGAGTTCATCAGAAGGTACAGTGGATAAGGATTCAGCCTCTTCAGATGATTAGCTGTAATTGTGGTTTAGAAGGTTTTGAGAGTTTTTATTTTCAGGTAAATCTGTTATGATAGCATTATGAATTTTGAGAAAATAGAACAGGCCTACGAGCTCATTTTAGAGAATGTACAGTTGATTCAAAATCAATTATCCACTAATATTTACGATGCTCTGATAGAGAATAATGTCCATTATATGAATGAAGATAGTAGAGATAGTAGAGTGTCTGCAAATATAGCTTCCTTAAAATCTTTGAATTTGACTTCTGAAGAATGGCGTCGGGCTTATCAATTTATTTTTATAAAGGCTGCTCAGACCGAACCCCTTCAAGCTAATCACCAGTTTACACCTGATAGCATTGGGTTTATCTTATTATTTCTTTTGGAAAATCTGACTGTAGAAGAGACAGTTGATGTTTTAGAAATTGGCAGTGGGACAGGAAATTTGGCGCAGACTCTTGTGGTTAACAGCCAGAAAAAATTGAACTATCTAGGATTAGAAGTCGATGACCTACTTATTGATTTGTCTGCCAGTATTGCTGATGTTATGGGGACGGAGGTTGGCTTTGTTCAAGAGGATGCTGTGCGGCCTCAGCTTTTAAAAGAGAGTAATATAATTTTTAGTGATTTGCCGGTTGGATATTATCCAGATGATACGATTGCTAGTCGTTATCAGGTTGCTTCTAAGACAGAGCATACATATGCTCATCACTTATTAATGGAGCAGTCTCTCAAATATCTTAAGAAAAATGGTTTTGCTATTTTCTTAGCGCCAGTGAATCTTTTGACAAGTCCCCAGAGTGATCTCTTAAAGCAATGGCTCAAGAATTATGCAGATATTATTTCTGTTATTACTCTTCCAGATAATTTATTTGGTCATGCGGCTAATGCAAAATCGATCTTTCTCTTGCAAAAACAAGCTCAGAAACCTAAGGAGACTTTTGTTTATCCTTTAACAGACTTGCAAAATCAGGACCAATTAGTTGATTTCATGACCCAGTTTAAAAAATGGGTAGCAGATTATATTCTTTAATTTAGAATTCTGCTATAATTGGAATACGTTTAGAAAACGATTTCAAACCCAGAAGAGGTGATCCTATGTCTAAAACAATCGCAATAAATGCTGGCAGTTCCAGTTTGAAATGGCAACTTTATCAAATGCCAGAAGAAACTGTTTTGGCGAAAGGCTTGATTGAGCGTATCGGTTTATCAGATTCAGTTTCAACTGTATCATTTGATGGGCGCTCAGATTCTCAAACTCTAACGATTGCAGATCATACCCAAGCTGTTAAAATTTTATTAGAAGATTTAATTCGCCATCATATTATTGAAGACTACTCAGAGATTACAGGTGTTGGACATCGCATTGTAGCTGGTGGGGAGTATTTTCAAAACTCTGCTTTAGTAGACGATCGGGTCATTGAGCAAATTGAGGAGTTGTCACTTTTAGCACCCTTACACAATCCTGGTGCTGCCGCTGGTATCAGGGCTTTTAAAGATATCTTACCTGATATTACTAGTGTGGCTGTGTTTGATACTTCTTTTCATATGACGATGCCTGATTATGCTTATCAATATCCACTTCCTCAAAAATATTATGAGGAATACAAGGTGAGAAAGTACGGCGCACATGGAACTAGCCATAAGTATGTGGCTCAAGAAGCAGCTAAGATGCTAGGGCGTCCGCTTGAAGAGCTCAAGCTCATTACAGCACATATTGGGAATGGTGTTTCTATTACGGCAAATCGTTATGGTCAATCAGTAGATACCTCCATGGGGTTGACACCGCTAGCTGGACCGATGATGGGAACACGTTCTGGAGATATTGATCCTGCTATCATTCCTTTCTTACTTGATCAAGCTCCAGAATTTAAAACGGCAGCTGATGTCGTTAATATGCTTAATAAGGAATCTGGTTTAGCTGGAGTATCAGAGCTTTCTAGTGATATGCGAGATATTTTAAAGGGGGTTGAAGAAGGAGTTCCTTCTGCGGTTTTAGCCTACGAAATGTTTGTTGATCGTCTCCAGAAATTTATCGGTCAGTATCTTGCTGTATTAAATGGTGCTGACGCTATTGTATTCACAGCGGGTATGGGAGAAAATTCTGCTCAGCTTCGCAGTGATATTATTGCTGGTTTAACGTGGTTTGGTTTGGATATTGATCCAGAAAAAAATGTTTTTGGTTATGTCGGGGATATTTCTAAGGCAGATTCTAGCATTAAGATCCTTGTTATACCAACGGATGAAGAAGTTATGATTGCACGAGATGTTGAATCTTTTAAATAAATGATATCAATAAGGCTGGGATAGTTCCCAGCTTTTATATTTTTTGCCTGTTTATTTCTTGACAGATATTTGATAGCGGCTAAAAGTTCGGGAATTGATATTGTTTTTAACTGAATATTTGAATAAAATTAACGATTTGTGGTAAAATACAAACAATATGAAAAATGGGGTATAAAAATGAAAGCTATTATTACAGTTGTTGGCAAAGATAGTAAAGGGATTGTAGCAGGAGTATCGGTTAAGATTGCTGAATTGGGGTTGAATATTGATGATATTACTCAGACTATTCTTGATGACTATTTTACAATGATGGCGATTGTTTCAGCACCTGAGAAAAAAGATTTTACTTTGCTTCGTAAAGAGTTTGAAGATCTCGGTGCATCGCTAAATGTTAAGATCAATATTCAAAGTGCCGCCATATTTGATGCTATGCATAACTTGTAGTAAGAGAAGAAAGGGCTAAAAATGGATATTAAGCAGGTTACAGAAACAATTGCGATGATCGAGGAGCAAAATTTTGATGTCCGTACGATTACAATGGGGATCTCACTTCTTGATTGTATTGATTCTGATATCAATAAGGCAGCAGAAAAAATTTACAGTAAAATTGTAGAAAAGGCTGGTAAGCTCGTAGCTGTTGGGGATGAGATTTCTGCTGAGTTAGGGATTCCGATTGTTAATAAGCGTGTATCAGTGACGCCTATCTCTATTATAGGAGCAGCGACTGATGCTGAAGATTACATTCCTCTAGCTAAGGCACTAGATAGGGCAGCAAGAGAAATTGGGATTGATTTTATAGGAGGATTTTCAGCTCTGGTTCAAAAGGGTTACCAGAAGGGGGATGAGATCCTTATTCGATCAATTCCACGAGCTCTTGCTGAGACGGAGTATGTCTGTGCATCTGTTAATATTGGTTCTACTAAATCGGGTATTAATATGACCGCTGTTGCTGATATGGGACATATCATTAAAGAAACTTCGCAGGCTTCTGATATGGGACCAGCTAAGTTGGTTGTTTTTGCTAATGCTGTTGAAGATAATCCTTTTATGGCTGGGGCCTTCCATGGTGTTGGTGAAGCTGATGTCATCATTAATGTCGGTGTTTCCGGTCCTGGTGTAGTAAAGCGTGCTCTCGAAAAAGTACGTGGGGAGAGTTTTGATGTTGTGGCAGAGACAGTCAAAAAGACGGCTTTTAAAATTACACGTATTGGTCAACTGGTTGGTCAGATGGCTTCTGAGCGTCTTGGTGTTAAGTTTGGTATTGTTGATTTATCTCTCGCTCCAACACCTGCTGTAGGAGATTCGGTGGCTCGAGTGTTAGAGGAAATGGGATTGGAGACAGTAGGGACTCATGGGACAACAGCTGCTTTGGCTTTGCTGAATGATCAGGTTAAAAAAGGCGGTGTTATGGCTTGTAACCAAGTTGGTGGTTTATCGGGTGCTTTTATTCCTGTGTCTGAAGATGAGGGAATGATCGCTGCCGTCCAAAATGGATCGCTTAATCTCGAAAAGTTAGAGGCCATGACAGCTATTTGTTCTGTGGGATTGGACATGATTGCTATTCCAGAGGATACCCCAGCTGAGACTATTGCTGCTATGATTGCTGATGAAGCTGCTATTGGTGTGATTAATATGAAGACAACCGCTGTTCGAATTATTCCACAGGGTAAAGAAGGCGATATGATTGAGTTTGGTGGTTTGCTTGGTTCGGCTCCAGTGATGCCTATCAATAAAAATTCTTCTGTTGAATTTATCTCACGTGGAGGACAAATTCCTGCTCCTATTCATAGTTTTAAAAACTAATAGTGTTATGACACCTGTCTTAATGGGCAGGTGTTTTATTCGACCTAAATTTGATATAATAAACAAAATAACTAAAGAAGGTTTTACTATGGTTAAAACAAGATTATTTATAGCAAGACATGGAAAAACTATGTTTAATACGATTGGGCGTGCTCAAGGTTGGTCTGATACTCCGCTTACTCAAGAAGGGGAGCAAGGGATACATGAACTTGGACGGGGACTTAAGCTTGCTGGTGAGTCATTTGTTGCTGCTTATTCTAGTGACAGTGGTCGAACGATACAAACTATGGAGATTGTTCTGGAGGAATTAGGTCAAGAAAGTATTCCCTATAAGAGAGACAAGAGAATCCGTGAGTGGTGCTTTGGCAGTCTAGACGGTGGTTATGATGCCGAGTTATTTCATGGTGTCATGCCTCGGGTTTCTGACAAGCCTATGGAAGATATGACTTATGAGGAGATGGCTGAAGCTATTGTTGATGTTGATACGGCAGGCTGGGCTCAACCGTGGCCGGTTCTCAAGAATAGAATCTTAGAGGGTTTTATAAGTATAGCGAATGAGGTGTCTTCTAATGGAGGCGGAGATGTGATTGTTGTCAGTCATGGCATGACCATTGCTACTTTAATTTATTTGCTTGATCCTAGTAGCCCCCGTATTGCCTTGGATAATGGTAGTGTCTCGGTACTATCCTATGAAAATGGTCGCTTTACGATTGATGCTATAGGTGATATGAGTTATCGCCAGCAGGGACGCTTGGATAGAGAAAGGACAAGCTCATGCTGAAGAAGCGTGGTCGTTTAGCCATTGTCTTTTTAGCTCTTGGGAGCCTAGTTTTATGTTTGGTTTTTGGGGGGCGAAATAAGCCTGCTTCGTTTTCTGCTGGTTCTTCTAAATCTTCGTCTCAATCTGGTGGGGCACAGATGTTAGCAAAGGCTGATGATTGGGAATTGATTCTGGTCAATAGAAAGCATATGACTAAGGAATTGAATCCTGAACTTGCTTGGGTTGAAAATGTTCAAGTGGATGCGCGTATTAAAAGCGATGTTGAATCGTTTTTGGCAGCAGCTAGACGGATAGATGAGAAGGAACATTTGATATCGGGTTACCGAAGCGTTAGTTATCAGGAGGGCTTGTTCAATAGTTATGTTGAGCAGGAGCAGCTTGATCATCCATCTTGGACACATGATCAAGCTGTAAAAAAGGTGCAGACCTATTCACAGCCGTCTGGAGCTAGTGAGCATCAGACGGGATTAGCTATCGATATATCTACTGTTGATAGTCTCAACAGTAGCGATCCTGCTACGGTAGAGCGTCTCAGAAAAATAGCTCCTAAATATGGCTTTGTTTTGCGGTTTGATAAGAGTAAGTCCGAGATCACTGGTGTAGGGTATGAGGACTGGCATTTTCGATATGTCGGTAAAGATTCTGCTGAGTATATGGAAAAGCACAAGCTTAGTTTAGAGGAGTATGTTGAACAGCTAGCTTAATAATGAGGAGAAGATAATATGAGGACAAGGATGAAGCCACCAGTGTTTCTGACGATTCTTGGTGTGGTTCTTTTAAGTCTAATTGTATTGTTGAGCTTGAATGTCAAGCCGAAATCAATAGACACTAAAGTAAAAACAGCTTACAGTAAGCGAGAATTTATTACCCAAATAGCTCCTATGGCTAAAGAGTTATCGGATAATTATGGGGTTGATGCTTCTGTGATTATTGCCCAAGCAGCTCAAGGGTCTGATTTTGGGACAAATTTGTTGTCGGTTCGCTATCATAATGTGATGAGAACGGTCGCAGAGCCAGGGGAAGCTAAGGTTGTTTTATCAGCACAGTCTTATGAATCTAACCATTGGAAGAAAGTTAAGCAACCCTATGCTGTTTACAGGAGTTGGGAGGATAGTCTACAGGACTACCTAGAGAGTTTAAGCTCCAATAGGGATTATAAGTCTCTTTATAAAATGTTAGCGACTTCGAATGATTACTTGCAGTCGGCGCAGGCCTTACAGCATTATGGATTTAGTACAGATCCCGACTATGGCGTTCAGCTGGTAAAGATTATCGAAGATTACAACTTGACACGCTATGATAAAAATTAGCACTCTTTTAAAAAGAGTGCTAATTTTTTGGCCTTTTTGCTTGACATCCCCTTATAGAAGGGTATAATAGAATCATAAGTTAGCACTCGGTTGGTTAGAGTGCTAAACTATCAGGGAAGGGGTCGGTATGATTACACAGCGGCAAAATGATATTTTAGCTATGATTGTGCATTTATTTACTCAGACTCACGAACCTGTTGGGTCAAAGGTGTTACAAAATTATATCTCGTCTAGCAGTGCTACTATTCGAAATGATATGGCAGCGCTGGAAGAGGTTGGCTTGCTGGAAAAAGCGCACACTTCGAGTGGCCGCTTGCCTAGTAGGCAGGGGTTTCAATATTATGTGAATCATCTATTGAGCTTGGAACCTTTAGAAGAATCGGAGCTTTATGATTTAGTAGGTGCCTTTGATTTCGAATTTTTTAAATTAGATGATCTTTTACAAAAGGCAAGTGATATCTTATCTGATGTAACTGGTTATACGGCGATTACTTTAGATGTGGAGCCAAAGAATCAGCGGTTAACATCCTTTGATATTGTTAAGCTTGGTCAGCATGATGCTTTGGCTGTTATGACCTTTGATCATTCTAATACGGTGACTAGTCAGTTTGCCATCCCTAAAAATTTTTTGGATGAAGATTTGCAAATTTTTACTAGCCTGGTCAGAGAGCGCTTGTTAGAGCAATCGGTGATGGAAATTCATTATCGGATATTGACAGAGATTCCTCAAATTGTTCAACGTTATTTTAAGATCACAGATAATGTCTTGGAATTGTTTGAGCATATCTTTAAGGAAATGTTTGTTGAAAAGCTGTTTATATCAGGAAAGGAGAGAATTCTTCAATTTTCAGATATTGAGCGCTATCGCTTGTTAGATCATCATCAGGAATTAGCCTTGGATATCAGACAGCACTTGGATGATTCACAAGCCTATGCTATTAGTCTAGCTCAGGAAGGTCAAGCTGGTCTGGAAGCTATTAGCCGGGTCTCTTATAAATTTTTGATCCCCTATAGAGGTTTTGGCAGTATTAGTCTTTTGGGTCCTGTGACACTTGATTACCAGTACTCCTTAGAGATTCTGAGGGTGGTCGGTCAGATCCTGACTCTCAAGCTGGCAGATTTTTATCGCTATTTAAATAGTAATCACTATGAAGTCCATTAGAGGAGGTTTTATGTCAGAAGATATTAAAAAAGAAAATGAAGCAGTTGCGGAAGAAGAAATTTCTGAAACAGAAGAAACTATACAGGAGCAAGAGTCAGTCGATTCAGAAGTTGAGGAAGTTGCTGCAGACCCATCCGAACTTGAGCAGGCCCAAGCCAAAGCAGAAGAATTTGAAAATAAATTCTTGCGTGCTCATGCTGAGATGCAGAATATTCAGCGTCGCGCCAACGAAGAGCGCCAGCAGCTGCAGAAGTACCGCTCGCAAGATTTGGCTAAGGGCATTCTACCTAGTCTCGATAATCTTGAGCGGGCCTTAGCAGTTGAGGGGTTAACTGATGATGTTAAAAAGGGTCTTGAAATGGTACAAGAAAGCCTGATCCAAGCTCTTAAAGAAGAGGGTGTAGAGGAAGTTGCAGTTGATAGTTTTGATCACAACTTCCATATGGCTGTTCAAACTTTACCAGCTGATGAGGAACATCCTGCAGAGAGCATTGCAGAAGTCTTCCAAAAGGGTTATAAACTGCACGATCGCCTGCTTCGTCCAGCCATGGTTGTGGTATATAACTAGTCAATAATGATGGGTATTAAAACATCTCATCATTATACGGCAACATTGCCTGGACTTCTTACTATCTCACGCTGTAACTATGCGATGATGGCTGATCAATAAGATTGAACTAATTGTGTCCGAGATGACCTTAAACTATTATCATAAAAGTAAAAATAATATTAAAAGAGGAAAAAGAGATGTCTAAAATTATTGGTATTGACTTAGGAACAACAAACTCGGCAGTTGCCGTTCTTGAAGGAACTGAAAGTAAAATTATCGCTAATCCAGAAGGTAACCGTACAACGCCTTCTGTTGTATCTTTTAAAAATGGTGAAATTATTGTCGGTGATGCTGCTAAGCGTCAAGCTGTGACTAATCCAGAAACCATTATTTCTATTAAATCTAAAATGGGAACATCTGAGAAAGTCTCAGCAAATGGTAAAGAATATACGCCACAAGAAATTTCAGCAATGATTCTTCAATACCTTAAAGGGTATGCTGAAGATTACCTTGGTGAAAAAGTTGAAAAAGCTGTTATTACAGTTCCTGCTTACTTCAACGATGCCCAACGTCAAGCAACCAAAGACGCTGGTAAAATTGCTGGTCTTGAAGTAGAGCGTATCGTCAACGAACCAACTGCTGCGGCCCTTGCTTACGGTCTTGATAAGCAAGATAAAGATGAAAAAATCTTGGTATTTGACCTTGGTGGTGGTACTTTCGACGTATCAATCCTTGAATTGGGAGATGGTGTCTTTGATGTATTAGCTACTGCTGGTGATAATAAACTCGGTGGGGATGACTTTGACCAAAAGATTATTGATTTCTTGGTAGATGAATTCAAGAAAGAAAATGGCATTGATCTTTCTACTGATAATATGGCTTTGCAACGCTTGAAAGATGCTGCTGAAAAGGCTAAAAAAGATCTATCGGGTGTAACGCAAACACAAATTAGCTTGCCTTTCATCACTGCTGGTGAAGCAGGTCCTCTTCACTTGGAAGTATCATTGACCCGTGCTAAGTTTGATGATTTGACTCGTGATCTGGTTGAGCGCACTAAGACTCCTGTTCGCCAAGCCTTGTCTGACGCTGACTTGACTCTGGCAGAAATCGATGAAGTTATCTTGGTCGGTGGTTCAACGCGTATTCCTGCTGTTGTTGAAGCAGTTAAGGCTGAAACTGGTAAAGAACCAAATAAATCTGTGAATCCTGACGAAGTTGTTGCTATGGGTGCTGCTATTCAAGGTGGAGTTATCACTGGTGATGTTAAGGATGTCGTTCTTCTTGATGTTACACCGTTGTCACTCGGTATCGAAACTATGGGTGGTGTCTTCACGAAGTTGATTGATCGCAACACAACCATCCCAACTTCTAAGTCACAAGTCTTCTCAACTGCTGCTGATAATCAACCCGCTGTTGATATTCATGTCCTTCAAGGGGAACGCCCAATGGCTGCAGATAATAAAACGCTTGGACGTTTCCAATTGACTGATATTCCAGCAGCTCCTCGTGGTGTGCCACAAATCGAAGTGACATTCGATATCGATAAAAACGGTATTGTATCTGTTAAGGCTAAAGACCTTGGTACGCAAAAAGAACAACACATCGTTATCAAATCAAATGACGGTCTTTCTGAAGACGAAATTGAACGTATGATGAAAGATGCAGAAGCTAATGCGGATGCTGATGCTAAGCGTAAGGAAGAAGTTGATCTTCGTAACGAAGTTGACCAAGCGATCTTTGCAACAGAAAAGACTATTAAAGAAACTGAAGGCAAAGGCTTTGATGCTGAGCGTGATGCTGCTCAATCAGCTCTCGACGACTTGAAGAAAGCCCAAGAAGATAATAATCTTGACGATATGAAGGCTAAACTCGAAGCCCTCAATGAGAAAGCACAAGCTCTTGCTGTTAAAATGTACGAGCAAGCTGCAGCTGAGCAACAAGCAGCTGGTGCAGATGGCACAGCTGATGCTGGTTCATCAGATAAGGGCGGAGACGATGTCGTAGACGGTGAGTTTACAGAGAAGTAAAAACCTTCGGGGAAGGTTTTTAGCCCCTGAGCTTAGAAACTAGAAGCGAAGGGTTCAGGACCGAAGGATTATTTTATCCCGAGTTTGAAAAAGCATTTAATATCGAAATGCTTTTCAAGCGTCGTAAGATAGTCAGCAGTAGGTCTTAAGAGTAGTAAGGATAAAAGCCAATCACAGAGGTTGCAAGCCGGCCTCTGTTTTTGGGTAGTAGCGTCAGTGCAAAAAGATAGATTTTCATAGGATGTAAATATCTGTTGTCAAATCTCCTATTTTGGCGGTGTCCATCAAACGCCTTTAATATCATAACGAAAGGAATTGAACCCGCCCTAAAAGCCGTGTGAAAAAAGACAAATTGTCTAGAAAATCAGGGTTTTCTGCCAATTTTCTATTTTCACTTTGCTTTTTACGGGCTTGGTATCTTATATGAACAATACAGAATATTATGATCGTCTGGGGGTGTCTAAGGACGCCAGTCAAGACGAGATAAAAAAAGCTTATCGCAAGATGTCTAAAAAATATCACCCAGATATCAATAAGGAACCTGGGGCTGAGCAAAAATATAAGGAAGTTCAAGAAGCCTATGAAACCTTGAGTGATGAGCAAAAACGTGCTGCCTATGACCAGTATGGTCCAGATGGTGCCAATGCTGGTTTTGGCGGTGGCGGTTTTGGTGGCTTTGATGGCGCTGGTTTCGGTGGCTTTGAAGACATCTTTTCGAGCATTTTTGGTGGCGGTGCTAATCGTAACCCTAATGCACCACGTCAAGGTGATGATCTCCAGTACCGTTTGAACTTGGATTTTGAAGAGGCAGTTTTTGGTACTGAAAAGGATGTTACCTACAATCGTGAAACAGAATGTCATACCTGTCATGGATCTGGAGCTAAGCCAGGTAGCAGTCCTGTAACTTGTAGCCGCTGTCACGGTCAAGGTGTGATCACGGTTGATACCCAAACACCGCTTGGTCGTATGCGCCGTCAAATCACTTGTGATGTCTGCCATGGTAGTGGTAAAGAGATCAAAGATCCTTGTCAAACTTGTCAAGGTTCAGGCCATGAGAGCCAAGCTCATAAGGTATCTGTCAAGGTGCCAGCAGGTGTTGAAACGGGTCAGCAAATCCGTTTGGCTGGTCAAGGAGAAGCAGGAACCAATGGTGGTCTTTACGGTGATTTATTCGTCATCATTAATGTTCTCCCTAGTCAAAAATTTGAGCGTGATGGTTCTACTATTTACTATACTTTGAATATCAGTTTTGCTCAGGCAGCTCTTGGTGATGTCGTTGAGGTTCCGACTGTCCATGGTGATGTTGAAATGACGATTCCAGAAGGGACACAGACGGGTAAAACCTTCCGTTTGAAAGGTAAGGGAGCACCTCGATTGCGTGGCGGCGGTCAAGGAGATCAACATGTAACGATCAATGTCGTGACACCAACTAAATTAAATGATGCTCAACGTCAGGCTCTAAAAGAATTGGCTAAGGCTAGTGGCGAAGAGGAAATTCATCCTAAAAAGAAGGGCTTCTTTGATAAAATGAAGGATGCTTTTGAAACAGATTAGATAGACAAAGAGGGGCGTTGGCCTCTCTTTTGTTTGGATAAAAACTATAGGGGGACAGTTTTGAGATTTGTCCCTAGTCAGTTGATCTGTCTGATGTTAAAATGATGTCATGGTAAGGTATAAAGCAGTCATTTCATACGATGGCACATTGTTTGCAGGGTTTCAACGACAAAGCTCAGAGCGTTCGGTACAAGAAGAACTAGAAAAAACCTTGACTCGTCTAAATAGTGGCAGTTCGGTTTTGGTTCATGGAGCAGGTCGTACAGATAGTGGCGTCCATGCTTATGGTCAGGTAATTCATTTTGATCTGCCCCAGCGGCGTGACGAAGAACGCTTGCGTTTTGCTTTGGATACACAATCGCCAGAGGATATTGATGTGGTGAGTATTGAACAGGTATCTGATGACTTTCATGCACGTTACAATAAGCACAGTAAAACGTATGAGTTTTTAGTTGATGTCGGTCGTCCTAAAAATCCTATGATGAGAGCCTATGCAACCCATTTCCCTTATCCAGTAGATCTGGATCTCATGCAAGAAGCGATTAAGGATCTGATAGGTACTCACGATTTTACAGGATTTACTGCATCGGGGACATCTGTGGAAAACAAGGTCAGAACCATAACACAAGCTAATGTGGTTTGTGATCCTAAGACTGGTTTTCTTGTTTTTACCTTTTCAGGTAATGGTTTTCTCTACAAGCAGGTCCGCAATATGGTTGGGACCTTGCTTAAGATTGGTAATGGACGTCTACCGGTCAGTCAGATTAAATTGGTTTTGGATTCTAAAGACCGTAATCTTGCTGGGCCAACGGCGGCTGGTAACGGCTTATATCTCAAGGAGGTTATCTACGATGACTAATGTATTAGCAATTTCAGGAAATGATATTTTTAGCGGTGGTGGTCTGCATGCTGATCTCAATACTTATCAAGCTAGTGGCTTGCATGGTTTTGTAGCGGTGACTTGTCTGACTGCAGTTACAGACAATGGTTTTGAAGTCTTTGCGACAGATTCGAAAATTTTTGCCCATCAGTTGACTAGCTTGAAAGATGTAGATTTTGCAGGGATTAAGTTGGGATTGCTTCCGAATGTTGATCTTGCGCAACAAGCTCTCAACTTTATAAAGGATCATCCTGGCATTCCAGTGGTGCTTGATCCGGTTTTGGTATGCAAGGAAAAACATGATATAGCTGTTAGTGATCTACGAGATGAACTGCTCAAATTTTTACCTTATGTCACTATTGTGACTCCAAATCTGGTTGAAGCGGAAATTCTCACTCAGATGACGATTGAAAGCGTTGATGATATGATAGTGGCAGCGAAAAAGTTATATGACCTTGGAGCTCAAGCTGTTGTGGTTAAAGGTGGAAAACGCTTGAATGAAAATAAGGCTATTGATGTCTATTATGATGGTCAAGGAAGTAAGATTTTAGAGGCATCTTTGCTAGAGGAAAATAATATTGGGGCAGGTTGTACATTTGCCTCTGCTATTGCAAGTCGTTTGGTTAAGGGGGCAATCCCTCAGGAAGCTGTAGAGGCTGCCAAGGCTTTTGTTCACCAAGCAATCAAGCATTCTGATCAATATGGAGTAAGGCAAGTCTATGACCAAGAATAATATTAGGACTTTAACAAGATTAGCTATTTTAATAGCTTTAGCAGTGGTTTTAGGACGTGTAGGGCAAATTCCAACACCGACTGGCTTTTTGACTTTGGTTGATGCAGTTATTTTCTTCACAGCCTTTTCTTTTGGATCACCTCAAGGAGCTATTGTAGGTGGCGGCAGCGCCTTTTTGCTGGATCTGTTGTCAGGCTATCCTAATTGGATGCTGATTAGTTTGGTTGCTCACGGTGCCCAAGGTTATTTTGCTGGTTGGACTGGTATTAAGAGAGTCCTGGGATTGGTTTTGTCCAGTCTGTCTATGATTGGTATCTATTTTTTAGGAGGATGGTTCCTGTATGGATTGGGTGAGTCCTTGGCAGGTATTTGGAGCAACGTCTTCCAAAACTTTTTAGGTATGATTGTGGGGTATCTGGTTTATCAAGGGTACAAAAGGTCTGTTAAATCTTAGAATTGAGGGGAAAATGGATCTAAACTTATTAGAAGAGCAAACACGAGGTATTATTTGTGATATTTTAGAGCGGTCTGCTATTAAAGCAGGGCAAATTTTTGTCCTTGGCTTATCATCTAGTGAAGTAGCAGGTGGCAGGATTGGTCAAAATTCTAACCTTGAGATTGGCGAAGTTATTGTAAAAACAATCCTGGAAGAAACACAGAAGCGTGGCGTTCATCTGGCTGTACAGGGGTGTGAACATATTAACCGTGCTTTGGTTGTTGAGGAAACCCTTGCTGAGCAAAGGGAACTTGAAGTGGTCAATGTTCTTCCGACCATTCATGCAGGTGGCAGTGGTCAGTTGGCTGCTTTCAAGTTTATGGCTAATCCGGTTGAGGTGGAAGAGATCGTAGCTCATGCTGGATTAGATATTGGGGATACTTTTATTGGCATGCATGTTAAGCGTGTGCAGGTTCCTTTGGTACCATTGCAACGTGAGCTTGGTCGTGCTCATGTTACAGCTTTAGCCAGTCGTCCAAAATTGATCGGTGGGGCTAGAGCGCAGTATCAGGTAGATCCTATTCGAAAATCATAAAAACAGTCCTGACAAAAATGTCAGGACTGTTTTGGTGTGATCAAGTGGGCGCTTGGTGTGGGCAGATTCATTCCTGCTGCTAGCAGGGCTTCTTGGTATAGTCGGAAGAATTTAGAGTAGATTTGATACTGTTTTCCATTTTCTACGAAAATATCTATGCGAAAGACGAACTGACCATTAGTTGCTGTGAGAGGGCCTAAAATATTTGGCACACCGACAATTTCAGGAGTTTCTGGTACTTCTTTGGTGTTGACACTTTTGATGATTTCAGTAATTTTATCCAGGTTACTAGTAGCATAGATGGGGATATCGACTTGAGCTCGCATGTCCCCTCGAGATTGATTGCTGACGAGAAGGATCTGACGGTTTGGGATGAAGTGCAAGGTTCCATCAAAACCGCGAATTTCTGTTGTGCGAATGCCGACACTGGAGACAGTTCCTGAGATATTGTCTACCGTAACTGAATCACCAACATCGAACTGACGTTCAATCAGGATGAAAAAGCCATTGACTAAGTCAGATAGAAATCCCTGAGCACCGAGACCGATGGCTAAACCAGCAATACCAGCTCCTGCTAAAAGACTGGATACTGGTATACCGATGATGGCTAATATCCAGTAGATGAGTATAAAATAAAGAGAATAGTTCATAATATTGTGGAAGAGTTTGACCAGAGTCTTGCGTCTGCCATCATCTTTACCTAATAGCTTTGTTGACTTAACAAAGAACCGCTCAAAGATTAGATTAGCTAGGTATTTACCGATGAAAAAAAATATAAATAGTAGGGCCAAAGAGATAGCTTTGGATAAGAGGTTGACAGCGAGGTCTTCGAGTTTAAGAGAATTCCAATATTTTAATAAGATAGACATACATGAATCCTTTCTAGAGACTAGTCTAACAAAAAAATTGCTGAATGACTAAAGACATTTGGTCATTCTCTATGCGATAGAGAAAAAACTTTAAAATCACCTCAAAGTATGTTAGACTAAGGTGTATTACAATTTTAAGGAGAAAAAGATGTCTGTATCATTTGAAAACACAGCAACAAATCGTGGTGTGCTTACATTTACAATCAGTCAAGAACAAATCAAACCAGCCCTCGACGAAGCCTTTAATAAAGTAAAGAAAGATTTAAATGTGCCTGGTTTCCGTAAGGGTCATATTCCTCGTCCAGTATTTGATCAACGTTTTGGTGAGGAAGCTCTTTATCAAGATGCCTTAAATGCTATTGTGCCAACAGCTTATGATGCAGCGGTAGCTGAGAGTGGTCTAGATGTCGTTGCTCAACCTCAAATTAATGTTGAGTCGATGGAAAAAGGACAAGAATGGGTTATTAAAGCTGATGTTGTCACAAAACCAGAAGTGAAGTTGGGTGATTATAAAAATCTTGAGGTATCAGTAGACACTACTAAGGAAGTGACTGACCAAGAAATTGATGAGAAGATCGAACGTGAACGTAATAACTTAGCAGAATTAGCTATTAAAGATGATGCTGCTGAAAATGGTGATACTGTGGTTATCG
The DNA here is from genome assembly GCF_058314295.1 of Streptococcus sp. ALY_208. Lineage (NCBI taxonomy): Bacteria > Bacillati > Bacillota > Bacilli > Lactobacillales > Streptococcaceae > Streptococcus > Streptococcus sp. ALY_208. The sequence continues at coordinate 39,640 of NZ_JBZFUI010000008.1, forward strand.
ATTTTGTTGGTACAGTTGACGGTGTTGAGTTTGATGGTGGTAAAGGTGATAACTTCTCTCTTGAGTTGGGTTCTGGCCAATTTATCCCTGGATTTGAAGATCAATTAGTAGGTTCAAAGGCTGGAGATCAAGTAGAGGTTAAGGTGACTTTCCCAGAAGATTATCAAGCTGAGGATCTTGCTGGTAAGGATGCTGTTTTTGCTACCACTGTTCATGAAGTCAAATCAAAAGAAGTTCCTGATCTTGATGATGAATTAGCCAAAGATATTGATGAAGAAGTGGAAACACTTGATGAATTAAAGGCTAAATATCGTAAAGAACTTGAGGCATCTAAAGAGATTGCTTATGATGATGCTGTTGAAGGTGCTGCTATTGAACTTGCAGTGGCTAATGCTACTATTGATGAATTACCTAATGAGATGGTTCACGAAGAAGTTCATCGTGCTATGAATGAATTCTTGAGCAATATGCAACAGCAAGGTATTTCTCCAGAAATGTATTACCAACTGACTGGTACATCGGAAGCAGATCTACATAACCAATATGAAGCAGATGCTGATCAACGTGTTCGTACTAATCTTGTTATTGAAGCTATTGCAAAAGCGGAAGGTTTTGATGCCACTGAGGAAGAGATCGAAAAGGAAATTACTGATCTAGCTTCAGAGTACAATATGGATGCGAATCAAGTGCGTTCATTATTGTCACCAGATATGCTTAAACACGATATTACTATGAAGAAAGCTATTGAAGCTATCACAAGTTCTGCAAAGGTGAAATAAGATTAAGTGAGAGGAGGCTGAGACAAAGGTTCTCAGCCTTATTTATTTGCTAGGCGCAGTGGTAGCTCAAACAGTTTGGGGAACTGTTGGAGGTTATCTAATCCCATGAACTTTGCTTATCTTATCCCCAACCTCCAAAGATCTGGAAGACCTTTGGAGCTATGCGGAGATGGGCTAAAAAGCTCTACCGGAGCTTTTTAATCGGGAAATAAAGCTTGCAAAGTAAGTGTCAAAATGCTCCGGTGGAGGATTTCTACCTAGGCCTAAAAATAAGAGAGCGAGGCAAATCAAAACCGTGATTTTCTTACGGTTTATTGATATTTGTTCTACTCTCCTTTTTTGTGCTATATTCCTAGTCATTGTCAAGTTTTCGAGAGTTTTGTTATAACAATATAGTTTGGGGATGTACGTATTCCTTTTTGACTTACGGACTAAAATACAGTAGAATATAAATCAACGATAAAATAAGGAGAACTGCCTTGGAATTAGAAGTATTTGCTGGACAAGAAAAAAGCGAATTATCAATGATTGAAGTAGCTCGTGCTATTTTGGAAACGCGTGGTCGTGATCACGAAATGTATTTCAGTGACTTGGTCAACGAAATTCAAACTTATCTTGGAAAATCTGACGCTGAGATCCGTCAAGCATTACCGTTCTTTTATTCAGATTTGAATACAGATGGTAGTTTTATTCCTCTCGGTGAAAATAAATGGGGCTTGCGTTCATGGTATGCTGTTGATGAAATTGACGAAGAGGTTATCACTTTAGAAGACAATGGCGAAGATGCTCCTAAGCGTAAGAAAAAACGTGTCAATGCTTTCATGGATGGCGATGAGGATGCTATCGATTACAATGATGATGATCCTGAAGATGAAGATAGTTTCACCCCGACAGATGTTGAGTATGACGAAGAGAATCCAGATGATGAAAAATCTGAGGTAGAATCTTACGATTCTGAGATTAACGAGATTATTCCTGAAGATGAAGTTGACGATGAAGAAGTCGTGGTCAATGAATCTGATGACGAAGACGAAGATGAAAGTGATAGTGAATCTGAATAATCTGATGGCTAGAGAGTCTGTGACGTTTTGTCATGTCAATCGAAATTGATAATGTCTTGAAAAAATCGGTCAGATAAGTGGAAATTGGTTATAATAGTGGTTGAGAGGTATTCCTCTCATGTTTGAATTCTTCATAAGATTTTCCGATTTTATGAAG
>NZ_JBZFUI010000009.1:0-30241 GCF_058314295.1 Streptococcus sp. ALY_208
ATCAAACTCTCATTTAAAGTTAATCTTACTCAGTCACTTCTGACTTATTGTTCTTTTTTTGACAGGTCGTATTCCTACAACCCGCACGCTTGGTTTCTTGTCTATTCAGTTCTCAAAGGTCTTTGCTTATGCTTAAAGCAACTCTTATAGTCTACTACCTCAATAGGCTTTTGTCAAGCCTTTTGGAAAGTTTTTTTCCTACAGGCATTCCGTCGCTTCTCAAGCTACATTAGTGTAGCACCTCTCAATGGGGTTTGTCAATATATCTCAAACATTTTTTTAATCTTATCCCTAAAAATTTGGAACTATGAATTTAATAATTGCTAGTATCAATGGCAAAGGAAAAGCATCTCACTCAAAACTATTTCGCTTTTATAAATCCTCCAACACCACACGAAACTGTCTTGATACTTTTTACTCTAAGACACCAAAGAATTTCATAATAGCTAAAGTATACCTAGATAGGTATCAAATCAATCTCTATAGTTAAAAGGCTATTATAATTACCCATCTTTCTTTTTTAAGAGCATACTTAACTTTTTTTAGGATATCTAACCTACAAGACACACCACACCATTGTATTCCAACTTTAAGTCAGATGCTAAAAAGAAATTCAATAACACCAATAACTCGCTTCAAACACGACAAAAGAGGAGACAAAATTGCTTCCTCCTTTGTTTAGCTATAAGACATCAACTACAGTTGACAATGAGACTAACAAACGCCTGTTTGCGAAATAATATTTGATTAAATACTATTTCGTAAACAAGCGTTACATGCTTGACTTCCTTCATACATTATGATGAGTGTTCCCGCTAAGGTTATCCTTAGCGGTAGACCAGAGCTAGACTAAGGCAAAAAATATTACCCATCATCATAACACTCAACAAAATTGATAAAAATTATACAAGTTCAATAATTGCCATAGGAGCTGCGTCTCCACGGCGTGGTTCTGTTTTCAGAATTCGTGTGTAGCCTCCATCACGGTCTGTGTAACGTGATGCAATTTCACCAAAAAGCTTTTGAAGAACTGTGGTTGAAACATATTCATCAGTTTCTTCATTGTAGCTCTCAGCTGCAATTTCATTGCGAACAAACGCTGCTGCTTGACGACGTGAGTGCAAGTCGCCACGCTTTCCAAGGCTAATCATTTTCTCAGCAGTTTTACGAACTTCTTTCGCACGAGCTTCAGTTGTCACAATCGATTCATTAATCAACAAATCAGTTGTAAGATCACGAAGTACAGCTTTACGCTGCGAGCTTGTACGTCCTAATTTACGGTAAGCCATCTTATCCTCCTCTTTTTTATTTAGTCATTTTTCAAACTAAGACCGAGTTCTGCAAGTTTCAATTTAACTTCTTCGAGGCTCTTACGCCCCAAGTTACGAACTTTCATCATCTCAGGTTCTGTTTTTTCAGTAAGATCATGCACAGTATTAATTCCAGCACGCTTCAAACAGTTATATGAACGAACAGATAAATCAATTTCCTCAATTGTACGATCTAAGATTTGATCGTTTGAAACCGTCTCCACTTCTTTCATAACTTCAGTTGTCTTAGCAATTTCAGTTAGATCAGTAAATAGGTTCAAATGTTCCATGAGCACCCTAGCAGATAGACCTAATGCATCCTCTGGGATAATTGTTCCATTCGTCATAATTTCAATTGTTAATTTATCAAAACCATCATTGCTGCCGACACGAGCCGGTTCAACTTGATAGTTAACCTTTTTCACTGGAGTGTAGATTGAATCTACGGCAAGCGTTCCAATCGGAGCGTTTTCAGTTTTATTTTCATCAGCAGGAACATAACCCCTTTTTGTTGCAACATTCAATGATGCTTTAAAACTATATCCCTCAGCTATAGTGAAAAGGTAGTGATCAGGATTTACAATTTCAATATCACTATCTGTCAAGATATCTCCTGCTGTTACTTCAGCTGGACCTTGCACATCAAGCTCAATCGTTTTTTCTTCCTCTACATAAGATTTTACAGCCAATCCTTTCACATTAAGAATAATTTGCATCACATCCTCGCGAACTCCTGGAATGGTGTCAAACTCATGAAGTACGCCATCAATATTGATTGATGTAACTGCTGCACCTGGGAGTGAAGACAAGAGCACACGACGAAGTGAATTACCCAATGTTGTACCGTAACCGCGTTCAAGCGGTTCGATTACAAATCGGCCATAATCTTTATTTTCATCAATTTTTGTTATAGTTGGTTTTTCAAACTCAATCATATAAAATACTCCCTCAAAACGATCTAGTGTACGGTCAGTAAATCAGATACAGATTATACACGACGACGTTTTGGAGGACGAGCACCGTTATGAGGAACTGGAGTAACATCACGAATAGCTGTTACTTCAAGACCAGCTGCTGCCAAAGCACGGATAGCAGACTCACGACCTGAACCAGGACCCTTAACTGTAACCTCTACTGACTTAAGACCGTGTTCTTGTGCAGATTTTGCTGCAGCTTCTGATGCCATTTGAGCAGCAAAAGGTGTAGATTTACGAGAACCCTTAAATCCCAGTGCCCCAGCAGAAGACCATGCAATTGCATTACCATGCACATCTGTAATCATAACAATAGTGTTATTGAATGTAGCATGAATATGAGCAACACCAGTTTCGATGTTTTTCTTCACGCGACGTTTACGTGTTGGTTTAGGCATTTATTTACCTCCTATTTTATTTTTTCTTACCAGCAATCGCTACGGCTTTACCTTTACGAGTGCGAGCGTTGTTTTTAGTATTTTGTCCGCGAACAGGAAGTCCACGACGATGACGGATACCGCGATATGAACCAATCTCCATCAAACGTTTGATGTTCATATTCACTTCACGACGAAGATCACCTTCAACCTTAATACCATCAACTTCACGACGAATAGCATCTTCTTGATCAGTCGTCAAATCTTTAACGCGGATATCTTCTGAGACACCTGCTGCGGCTAAGATTTTTTGTGATGTTGTCAATCCGATTCCGTATATATAAGTTAGCGAAACTACTACGCGCTTATCATTTGGAATATCAACTCCAGCAATACGAGCCATTTTTTCTCCTTTCTATCTTATCCTTGACGTTGCTTGTGCTTTGGATTTGATGGACAAATAACCATAACACGACCGTTGCGGCGAATAACTTTACAATATTCGCAAATTGGTTTAACCGATGGTCTTACCTTCATATCTTAATCCCTCCAAGTATTTCGATTATTTAAAGCGGTATGTGATTCGTCCACGAGTCAAGTCATATGGGCTCATCTCAACAGTCACTCGGTCCCCAACAAGAATACGAATATAATTCTTACGAATCTTGCCAGAAACAGTTGCTAAAATTTGATGCCCATTTTCAAGCTCAACTGTAAACATTGCGTTTGGCATCGTCTCTACAACTTTACCTTCTATTTCAATCACATCTTCTTTTGCCACGCAAAAGTACCCCCTAAATTTCGATAAGATTCTCCTGAATACACAGGAGTAACAATTATAAGTCAGACTAGTTTATAATAGCACAACTCCTAGGCTTGTGCAAGTCTGATAGTCAATTATTTTACGGTTGAAAGTGCTGCCTTGATAGCACTAAAAACCATATCAATCTCTTGGTCTCCTTCAATATCTTTAACGATATTCTTTGTGCGATAATGTTTAATAATTGGCTCTCCTTGAGCAATATTAACCTCTAGACGACGTTTCACAGCTTCAGGCTTATCATCTTCTCGCTGATAGTAATCTTCTTCGTTATAATTTGCAGGTGGATTAAACACCTTATGATAGGTTTCACCTGTTTTACGGTTAATGATCCGACCACTCAATCGTTCAACCAATTTACTTGATTCAATTTCAATATTGATGACAGCATCTAACTTTAGATCCAATTCTTTCAAAATCTCATCTAAAACTTGTGCTTGCTCAAGTGTACGTGGATAACCGTCCAGAAGAAAGCCACTTTCTTTGATATCGGATTGTGATAATCTATCTTTAACAATACCATTAGTAACTTCATCAGGAACAAGGTCTCCCTTATCCATATAGGATTTTGCCAACAAACCAAGATCAGTTTTATTGGCAATAGCCGAACGGAACATATCACCAGTGGAAATGTGCACCACGCCATATTCTTCAACAATTTTAGACGCTTGAGTTCCTTTACCAGCCCCTGGTAAGCCCATGATCAAAAGATTCATCTCTATCTCCTTATTTTGTTTTTTAATGAGTTTGCACATTGGCAAACTCATTAAAAAACAAAATAGAAAGGTTGACATCGTCAACCTATATTCTATTCTGCATTCATAAATCCAACATACTTCTTCTTGAGAAGATATCCCTCTAGCTGCTTCATGCCTTCAATTCCTGTAGAAATAAGGATCAAAAGGCTGGTACCTCCAAGAGCAACAGCAGATGATAGATTAAATATCTGCTGAGCAATAATAGGAACCAAGGCAACAAATGCAAGGAACAACGATCCAATCATTGCCAATTTTTTTAGAAGCGATGACAGATACTGCTCAGTTTCTCGACCAGGACGTACACTAGGGATATAGGCAGCATTTTTTTGCAGATTTTCTGCTGTTTTTTCAGGATTAACCTGAACAAACGTATAGAAGAATGAAAATAAAGCAATCAGTGCAGCATACATTACCATTCCTGTTGGTGATTGATATGACAACCAATTTTGTAACGTCCCTAACCATGGGACATTTACATTGGTACTTTGCAAGAAAGTAACAAGTGAGCTAGGCGCTGCAGTTATCGAACTGGCAAAGATAACAGGAATAACCCCAGCAGGATTAACCTTCAGTGGTAAATACGAACTTGTCGGTGCACCTTGCGCCAACTTTGTATATTGAATAGGAATTTGATATTCAGCTTGCTGAACAAATGTCGTGAAGAAAATAATGACCAAAACAGCAAGAATCAACAAGCCAACATAAATCCAAGAATTGGTCATCTTGCCAGCTTCGATGTTGACAAAATACTCATTGTATATCGATCTGACTGCATCTGGTATCTGGGCAATAATCCCTGCGAAAATGATCATGGAAACACCATTACCAAATCCTTTATCCGTAATTTGATCACCCAACCACGTAACAATAACAGTACCAGTTGTCAAAATTAACCCAACTGTTAAGAAAGTCTTTGGGGTAGGATTAGCCAACAGTTCATCCTTGGCAATAATATTAAATCCTGCAGTTATAGACACTGACTGGACCAACCCAATGACCAAAGAAAGATATCGTGTCGCTTGGTTAAGCTTACGACGACCAACTTCCCCTTGCTTACTCCACTCTACAAATTTAGGATAAATATCCATCTGTAATAGTTGAACAACAATAGAGGCGGTAATATAAGGACTAACACCTAGCGCAAAAATCGAGAACGATCCCATAGCACTACCACTGATTAAATTCAGCATATTTAAGAAAGGTAGATCTTTTAAATCTTCCAGACTTTTTGCATCTACACCTGGAACCGTTATATGGGCACCAATGCGGAAAATCAGAATAATGAAAATTGTAAAGAGAATTTTTCTCCTAACATTTTTCAAACGCAGTGCTTCAAATAATAACTTAAAGAACATAAGGAATACTCCTCATTAGATGACTTCAACTGAACCACCTTTAGCAGTGATGGCTGCTTCAGCAGATTTAGAGAATTTAGCTGCTTTAACAGTCAACTTTTTAGTCAATTCACCGTTACCAAGTACTTTTACACCAGATTTTTCAGCACGAACAATACCTGCTTCTTTTAGAATAACTGGAGTCACTTCTGTACCATCTTCAAAGACATTCAATTGGTCCAAATTCACCAAAGCATATTCTTTAGCATTGATGTTGGTAAAACCACGTTTTGGAAGACGACGGAATAATGGTGTTTGTCCACCTTCAAACCCTGGGCGGATACTACCACCGCTACGAGCTTTTTGACCTTTTTGACCACGTCCAGCAGTTTTACCATTACCAGATGATGTCCCACGTCCCACGCGATTGCGTACTTTACGTGAACCTTCTGCAGGTTTCAAATCATGAAGTTTCATTTGTTTTTCTCCTTTATTTTGCAAAATGCTAGCGCCCTACTTGTGGGAAAAGGACTCTCAAGTAGAACTCGCCTATGCATTAAAACTTAAGATTAAGCCGCAGAAGAATCTGCGACTTTATTATTAATTATGCTTCTTCAACTGTCACTAAGTGAGAAACAGCATTAACCATACCACGGATAGCAGCGTTATCTTCTTTAACAACAGATGAATTCAATTTACTAAGTCCAAGAGCCACAACTGTTTTACGTTGTTCTGGCTTACGGCCGATTGGAGACTTAGTCAAAGTAATTTTAATTTGAGCCATAATAATCTCCTTTCTTAGCCTAAATCAGAAACAGAAATACCACGAAGTGCAGCTACTTCATCAGCACGTTTCAACTGTTTCAAACCTTCTACAGTTGCACGAACAATGTTGATTGGAGTGTTTGATCCTAGTGATTTAGATGTCACATCAGCAATACCTGCCAATTCAACAACGGCACGAACAGCGCCACCAGCAGCAACACCAGAACCCTCAACAGCTGGTTTCAATAGTACACGAGCACCAGCAAAGTTAGTATAAACTTCGTGAGGGATTGTCGTTCCAACCATAGGAACTTCAATCAAGTTCTTCTTAGCAGCATCAACCGCTTTACGAATAGCTTCTGGTACTTCTTTAGATTTACCTGTTCCGAAGCCAACACGTCCATTGCGATCACCCACAACAACAAGTGCTGCAAAACGCAAGTTACGTCCACCTTTTACAGTTTTAGAAACTCGGTTGATGGCAACGACGCGTTCTTCAAATTCAATTGCATTGTCTTTAAATGCCATGTTTTTGTGTCCTCCCTATTAGAATTTCAATCCGTTTTCACGAGCTGAGTCAGCCAAAGCTTTCACACGTCCGTGATAGAGATATCCACCGCGGTCAAACACCACTTCAGAAATACCTTTAGCTACTGCGCGTTCAGCAACAAGTTTACCAACAACAACGGCTTGTTCTGTCTTTGTTCCTTTAGAAACTTCTTTGTCAAGAGTTGAAGCACTTGCGAGCGTTACACCCGCTACGTCATCAATTACTTGAGCGTAGATGCCTGTATTAGAACGGAAAACGTTCAAACGTGGGCGATCAGCAGTTCCAGAGAGTTTTCCGCGAACGCGACGGTGGCGTTTTTGGCGGATTTTGTTTTTATCTGGTTTCGAAATCACAATATTCACCTCTTAATTTTTTTGTTTGAGTTAGTTTGGGCCAACTCATTATTAAAATAGATGAAGCAATCAGGCAATAAAATCGCCTGCTGTTCACACTATTATTTACCTGTTTTACCTTCTTTACGACGAACGTATTCGCCAACGTAGCGAATCCCTTTACCTTTATATGGTTCAGGTGAACGAAGACCACGGATATACGCTGCTGTTTGACCAACAACTTCCTTATTAATACCAGACACTACAATTTGAGTTGGGCTTGGCAATTCAAATGTAATGTTGTCAGGCGCTTCGACTTCATCCTGATGAGACTTACCAACCGAAAGTACAAGTTTAGAACCTTGAAGTTGAGCACGGTAACCGACACCACGCATTTCAAGTTCTTTTTTAAATCCTTCAGAAACTCCGACAACCATGTTATTAAGATTTGCACGAGTTGTTCCGTGGATAGTTTTCATTTCTTTTGAGTCATTTGGACGGTGTAGTGTGATCTCTGTACCTTCAACACGAATTTCAATATCCTTGCTGAATGCACGAGTCAACTCACCTTTAGGTCCTTTAACAGTTACCACATTATCATTATTAGTGATTTCAACACCTGCTGGCAACGTAATAACTTTATTACCAATACGTGACATATTATTAATTCTCCTGTTAGATTATCAAGCCGCATCGAGCGACTAGTTTTCACGGGGGCTCATGATACAAAAGGGCGTCAAAACCAAAGTGAAAATAGCAAACTTAACGCAGAAAAAGCTCAAGTTTCTAGGAAAGTTTTTCTTTTTTACACAGATTTTAGGCCTTGTTCAAATGAGCAAGTTTGCTGGCACCTCTTACGAGATTACCAAACGTAAGCAAGCACTTCGCCACCAACATTCTTTTGACGAGCTTCCTTATCTGTCAAAAGACCTTCTGATGTAGAAATGATAGCAATCCCAAGACCATTGAGGACCTTTGGAAGTTCTTCGCACTTAGCATAAACACGCAGACCTGGCTTTGAAATACGTTTCAAGTTAGTAATGACACGTTCACCATTTTGTCCATATTTCAAGAATACACGTACAATTCCTTGCTTGTCATCTTCAACAACTTCAACATTTTTCACAAAACCTTCACGTTTAAGAATGTCTGCAATGCCTTTTTTGATATTTGATGCAGGAACTTCAAGAACATCGTGACGAGCTTGATTAGCATTACGAATACGTGTCAAAAAGTCTGCAATTGGGTCAGTCATAACCATTTATTTTTCTCCTTACTAGTAGTTTGAAAACTCACTTGCTAGTTAAAATTTGATACAAAGAGTCGTAAAAACCAGCGACAACAAAATAACATGATTTTTCGAAGCGATCTTTTCTCAAATCACATTTCCATCACAGCTGCTTTTACGCTCTTACACCTTATATTACCAAGAAGCTTTAGTAACTCCTGGGATTTGACCTTTATAAGCCAACTCACGGAAGCAAACACGGCAAAGTTTAAACTTGCGGTAAACAGAATGTGGGCGGCCACAACGTTCGCAACGAGTATAAGCTTGCGTAGAGAACTTCGCCTTGCGGTGGTTCTTAGCAATCATAGATTTTTTAGCCATTTACGTTTTACCTCCTATTTTTATTTAGCAAAAGGCATTCCAAGACCTGCTAATAATTCACGTGATTCTTCATCAGTGTTAGCAGTCGTTACAATGACAATGTCCATACCACGTACTTTATCAACATCATCAAAGTTAATTTCTGGGAAAATCAATTGCTCTTTAACACCAAGTGTGTAGTTACCACGTCCATCAAAAGACTTAGTTGGAACTCCGTGGAAGTCACGAACACGTGGAAGAGATACTGATACCAGTTTATCCAAGAATTCGTACATGCGTTCGCCACGCAAAGTTACCTTGGCACCAATAGCTACACCTTCACGAAGGCGGAAGCCGGCAATTGATTTCTTAGCTTTAGTAATCAACGGTTTTTGACCCGAAATCAAAGCTAGTTCAGCAGCGGCTTTTTCAAGATTTTTAGCATTATTTACTGCATCACCCACACCCATATTAAGAACAATTTTCTCAACTTTAGGTACGGCCATAATTGATGAGTAGTTAAATTTTTCTGACAAAGCAGGAACTACTTCGTTAGTATATTTTTCTTTAAGACGATTAGCCATTTACACTCTTTCTCCTTTCCTTCGTGATTAATCAAGCACTTCGCCTGATTTTTTGTTGTAGCGTACTTTTTTACCGTCTACAAATTTATAACCCACACGACCGGCAACGCCGTTCTTGTCAAGGACTTGAACGTTTGATACATGGATTGGAGCTTCTTTTTCAATAATAGCTCCTTGAGGGTTTTCGTTGTTAGGTTTTTGGTGTTTTTTAATCATAGCAACACCTTCAACCACAACCTTATTAACTTTTGGCAAAGCTTTAAGAACGACAGCTTCAGTGCCCTTGTCTTTACCAGCAATAACGCGAACTTTATCGCCTTTTTTTACAAACATCGAGTTTATTCTCCTATATTTTTCTTACGCCCTCAACAGGGCACCCTAACCTAAAATTAGGGGACTAAGTTTGTTTACAAATAGCCAGAAATTAAAGAACTTCTGGAGCCAATGACACGATACGCATGTAACCACCTTCACGCAATTCACGTGCTACAGGACCAAAGATACGAGTCCCACGAGGTGTCTTATCATCACGAATCAATACCGCAGCATTATCATCAAATTTGATGTATGAGCCATCTGGACGACGAGCGCCAGATTTTGTACGAACAATAACAGCTTTAACAACATCACCTTTTTTAACTGCTCCACCAGGCGCAGCTTGTTTGACAGTAGCCACGATTACGTCGCCAATATTAGCGAATTTACGCCCTGAACCACCAAGAACTTTAATAGTCAAGATTTCACGAGCACCGCTATTATCAGCAACTTTCAAGCGACTTTCTTGTTGAATCATTTCAAATGTCTCCTTCTAGTTTGATTAGATAATAACAGCTTCTTCAACGACTTCTACAAGACGGAAATGTTTTGTAGCTGATAGCGGACGAGTTTCCATGATGCGAACGATGTCACCTGTTTTAGCAACATTATTTTCATCATGAGCTTTATATTTTTTAGAATAGTTGATACGCTTACCATAGACTGGGTGGTTACGTTTTGTTTCAACTATAACTGTGATCGTTTTATCCATCTTGTCTGAGACGACACGCCCAACAAGAGTTCTACGTTGATTACGTTCCATTATTTGAAAACTCCTTTCCCAATCTATTATTTCATTTCAGATTGTACTGTTTTAACACGTGCAATCTGTTTTTTAACTTCATTCAAGCGAGCAGTTTGATCAAGCTGACCTGCAGCTGCTTGGAAACGAAGGTCAAAAAGTTCCTTTTTGAGTTCACTTTCCTTCTTAGCAAGTTCTTCTTGAGACAAGCCACGAAGCTCAGCGACAAACTCTTTGATTTCTTTAAGTTTCATGTCTTCTCCTTACTCTGCTTCACGCTTAACGAATTTAGTTTTAACTGGTAATTTATGGCTAGCCAAACGAAGTGCTTCACGGGCAACTTCTTCTGGAACACCAGCAATTTCAAACATCACTTTACCGCGTTTGACTGGTGCTACCCAACCTTCTGGCGCACCTTTACCAGATCCCATACGTACACCGATCGCTTTGGCAGTGTATGATTTGTGTGGGAAGATCTTGATCCAAACTTTACCACCACGTTTCATATAACGCGTCATAGCGATACGGGCAGCCTCAATTTGACGGTTAGTGATCCAGTGACTAGTTGTAGCTTGAAGACCAAATTCTCCAAATGCAACTTCCTTACCACCTTTTGCTTCACCGCGCATTTTACCACGAAATTCACGACGGTGTTTAACACGTTTAGGTACTAACATCTGTTATTTGCCTCCTTTAGTGTTTTTACGAGCTGGAAGCACTTCCCCACGATAGATCCAAACTTTAACCCCAAGTTTACCGTAAGTAGTGTCTGCTTCTTCCCAAGCATAATCGATATCTGCACGGAGAGTATGAAGAGGAACAGTTCCTTCTGAATAGCCCTCAGCACGGGCGATATCTGCACCATTCAAACGACCAGAAACTTGAGTCTTAATCCCCTTAGCTCCCGCACGCATTGAACGTTGGATAGCTTGTTTTTGTGCACGACGGAAGGCAACACGTTGCTCCAATTGACGAGCAATATTTTCACCTACCAAGTGTGCGTCCAAATCAGGTGCTTTGATTTCAACAATGTTGATGTGAACTTGTTTACCAGTCAACTTGTTCAATTTAGCACGAAGGGCATCAACGTTTGACCCACCTTTACCGATAACCATACCAGGCTTAGCGGTGTGAAGTGAAACGATAACTTTGTTTACAGCGCGTTCAATTTCAATAGTTGAAACAGACGCATCTGCCAATTCTTTATTAATGAACTTGCGGATTGCCAAATCTTCATGAAGGTAATCAGCGTATTCTTTTTCAGCATACCATTTCGCATCCCAATCACGGATGATTCCGACGCGCATACCAATTGGATGTACTTTTTGACCCACGATTTTACCTCCTTATTTTTCTGCGACAACTACAGTGACATGAGTTGTACGTTTATTAATTGGTGAAGCTGATCCTTTGGCACGTGGACGGAAACGTTTCATAGTTGGTCCTTCATTTGCAAAAGTTTCAGATACTACCAAGTTAGCTTTTTCCAAACCAAAGTTATTTTCAGCATTTGCGATTGCAGAGTTAAGAGTTTTCTCAACTATGCGTGCAGCTTTGTTTGGTGTGAATTTTAAGATTGCAATTGCATCGGCAACGTTCTTACCACGGATAAGATCAAGAACAAGACGTGTTTTACGAGGTGAAACACGCACTGTACGAGCCATTGCTTTAGCTGAAGTAATTTCTGCCATTGTGTCCTCCTCCTATTAACGACGTGTTTTCTTATCGTCTGCTGCGTGACCTTTGTAAGTACGAGTTGGTGCAAATTCACCAAGCTTGTGACCTACCATGTCTTCTTGGATGTAAACTGGTACATGTTTACGACCATCATACACAGCGATAGTGTAACCGATAAAACTTGGAAAGATCGTTGAGCGACGAGACCAAGTTTTGATAACTTTTTTCTTTTCTTCGTTAGCTTGAGCTTCGACTTTTTTCATCAAATGCTCATCGACGAAAGGTCCTTTTTTAAGACTGCGTCCCATGTTATTTATTTCTCCTTTAATAATTAACCACAGCGGCTTGTGGAATGATCTTCGCACTACCGAGCTGGCGGATGATTTTAATATTATTTCTCGTTACGACGACGAACAATCAGTTTGTCAGATTTCGCTTTTTTGCTACGAGTTTTAAGACCAAGAGCAGGTTTACCCCATGGAGTTGATGGTGATTTACGACCAACCGGAGCTTTACCTTCACCACCACCGTGCGGGTGATCGTTAGGGTTCATTACAGAACCACGAACAGTTGGACGAATACCTTTCCAACGGCTACGACCTGCTTTACCGAGGTTTACAAGCGATTGTTGCTCGTTCCCCACAGTACCAATAGTAGCACGGCAAGTAGCAAGAATCATACGAACCTCACCTGACTGCAAGCGAACAAGAACATACTTACCTTCTTGACCAAGCACTTGAGCAGACGTACCAGCAGCACGTACCAGTTCTCCTCCCTTACCAGGTTTCAGTTCAATATTATGAATAACAGTACCTACTGGGATATTTGCAAGTGGTAGCGCATTACCAACCTTGATATCTGCTTCTGGCCCAGAGACAATACGTTGTCCCACTTCAAGACCCTTAGGAGCGATGATATAGGCTTTTACACCATCGGTGTAGTGTACAAGAGCGATGTTTGCAGTACGATTTGGATCATATTCGATTGTTTTAACAACTGCTTCAACATCATCTTTGTTACGCTTGAAGTCGATAACACGATAATGACGCTTATGTCCACCACCGTGGTGGCGAACTGTAATACGACCGTTGTTGTTACGGCCAGCAGTTTTGCTAAGCGGTGCCAACAATGATTTCTCAGGAGTGTTTGTTGTGATTTCAGAAAAATCCAAAGAAGTCATGTTACGACGACCGTTTGTCGTTGGTTTATATACTTTAATACCCACGATTGATTCCTCCTTAGATTATTCGGCTTCTGCCGCAGCAAACAACTCGATAGCTTTAGAATCAGCAGTAAGAGTGATGATTGCTTTTTTTGTTTTACTTGTAAAGCCAACATAACGACCCATGCGTTTTTCTTTTGGCTTCACATTTACAGTGTTAACACTAGCTACCTTAACACCATCAAACGCAGCTTCGACAGCTTGTTTGATCAGGAGTTTGTGCGCACGTGTGTCAACTTCAAATGTATATTTACCAGCTTCAAGTTCCACCATTGTTTTTTCGGTGATGACTGGCTTTTTGATTACGTCATACAAATTCATTATGCAAGAACCTCCTCAATGGTAGAGATCGCCTCTTTAGTAATAAGAAGTTTATCCGCATTCGCAATATCAAGAACACTCGCTGTAGTTGCTGTAGCAACCGTTACATTAGGGATGTTACGAGCTGATAAAGCAGCAAATTCATTTTCTTCTTCTACAACAACAAGAACTTTTGAATCGATGCTAAGCGCACTAAGCACCTTAGCAAATTCAGCTGTTTTTGGTGCAGCGAAGCTAAGTGCATCAACTGCAACAAACTTTTCATCAGCTACTTTTGCTGACAACACTGATTTCAGCGCAAGGCGACGAACTTTTTGCGGGAATTTGTAAGCATACGAGCGAGGTGTTGGACCAAAAACAACACCACCACCACGCCATTGTGGAGAGCGGATCGATCCTTGACGAGCACGCCCAGTACCTTTTTGGCGCCATGGTTTACGACCGCCGCCAGATACTGCTGAACGGTTTTTAACCGCATGAGTACCTTGGCGAAGGCTAGCACGTTGGCTAATAATTACATCGAACACTACAGATTCGTTTGGCTCAATGCCAAAGATAGCATCGTTCAATTCAACTGTGCTTACCTCTTTACCAGTTTGGTCAAATAGTTTTACGTTTGCCATTTTAACTGTTTTTCTCCTTTCTCATTATTTAGCAGATTTCACTGCAGTTTTGATAGTGATAAGAGATTTCTTAGCACCCGGTACATTACCTTTAATCAAGATAACATTTTTCTCTGGTACAACTTGTGCAACTTCAAGATTTTGAATAGTCACACGATTGCCACCCATACGCCCAGCCAAGTGTTTGTTTTTAAACACACGGTTAGGTGCAACAGGTCCCATTGAACCAGGACGACGATGGTAACGAGAACCATGCGCCATAGGCCCACGAGATTGCCCATGACGCTTGATAGCACCTTGGAAACCTTTACCTTTAGTTGTACCTGTTACATCAACAACATCTCCTGCTTCGAATTGTTCAACAGTAAGTTCTGAACCAACTTCCAAGCCTTCAATGTTTTTGAATTCACGAATGAAGCGCTTAGGAGCCGTATTAGCCTTTGCTACGTGACCTTGGGCAGGTTTGTTACTCAATACTTCACGCTTGTCATCAAAACCAACTTGAACAGCTGCATAACCATCTGTTTCAACAGTTTTTACTTGAAGAACCACATTTGGCGCCGCTTCGATGACTGTTACAGGGATGAATTCGCCTGATTCAGTGAAGATCTGAGTCATTCCCACTTTTTTCCCTAAGATTCCTTTTGTCATGAGAAAATATTTCCTTTACTTTATTTTTTAAAAAGTTTTTAACGAGCGTTTTTCATGCTCAGATTAAGATGCAAAAGACGTCAAACTCATCGCAAAAATAGGAAATCTGACAAAGAAACGTTTGTTTCTAAGAAGATTTATCTTTTTTTGCACAGAGTTTAGCCTGTGCTCAATTTATTTGAAATCAAATTAAAGTTTGATTTCAACATTGACACCACTTGGAAGATCTAACTTCATCAGAGCATCAACAGTTTTTTGCGTAGGATTCACAATGTCAATAAGACGTTTGTGAGTACGCATTTCAAATTGTTCACGCGAATCTTTATATTTGTGAGTCGCACGAATAACAGTGTAGAGACTACGTTCGGTAGGCAACGGAATTGGACCGGCAACGGATGCGCCCGTACGAGTTGCAGTTTCTACGATTTTTTCTGCCGCAGTATCCAGCGTACGATGTTCATATGCTTTCAAGCGGATACGAATTTTTTTATTTGCCATCTTTTCTCCTCTCGTCTATTTACGATAATAGGCTAGCTCCTCAAGAAAACCGATACGCAGCCGCGTGGCAATGCAGCCGAGCGTGTCGCAACCTCTTGTATCATAGCTAAGAGCTGTAATTTACAGCACCATAGTATATTAACATAAATACCAACGCTTGACAAGCTTTTTCACCTCTTTTAATTACTATTATAAGTACTTTTAAGCTCCCTATAAAAATCAAAAAGAGCTCCATTAGAGCTCTCTGAACAGTTTGACTCTCCCAATAATGAGTGTCGCCTTAAATAAATTGGATACCTCCGTCTATCTGAACGGATTGACCGGTCATATAATCCGACTTAGTCGATGCTAAATAAGAAACGTAGTTGGCAACATCAGCTGGTGTTTGTACACGGCCCATGGTAATCATCTTAGAATATTGCTCTAAGTATTGACCCTTTTGTCCCCCTTTAAGTTCAACCATCTTTTCATCAATCAGGTCCCACATATCAGTTCCGACAATGCCTGGACAGTAGGCATTAACTGTTATATGCTCTTGTCCCAATTCTTTCGCAGCCGCTTGCGTTAGCCCACGAACAGCAAACTTAGTAGAAGAGTAAGCACCCAAAAGATCAAACGCAACGTGACCAGCTATACTGGAAGCATTGATAATCTTACGAATTTTTTCTCCATCATTTTGTTTGCGAAATTGTTCTGTTGCTGCCTGAATCCCAAACAGAGTACCAAAAACATTGATTCTGAAAATCTTGTCCAATTCTTCCTCAGTTTCTTCTTGAAGTGTTTTAATTTGAGCAATTCCAGCATTATTGACATAGACATCTAATCGGCCAAACTCTGAAACTGCCTTTTCAACAAATTTAGAGTGGTCTTCCTTTTTAGAAACATCGCCAACAACAAAACTTGCTTTATAACCTCGGGAAGTCATTTCATCAGCTGTCGCCTTAGCAACCGCTTCATCTAAATCCGCAACAATAACTGCAAATCCATCTTGGCAAAGCTGACTAACAATGCCCTGCCCGATTCCTCGACCTCCACCTGTAACAACTGCGACACGAGTTTCAACTGTCATAATAACACTCCTTTCATTTTAGTGCCGGAGACAAGTTTAAAAACTTCCCACGGCACTGTTCAACAACCTTTACACCGCCATTTTATACATTATAGGAAGCGCTGTCAATCGCTAAGCGAAGCCTTTATGTTATTTAATTCTTCAAAAAATTTACATTTTTATAACATAAATAGAGAAGAAGAAATCGAAAAGCATTATCAACCAGAGTCGCCAACCAAATACCTGCCAAACCATAATTTAGCACACCTACCATCAGATATCCAAGACCAATCCTGATGATCCACATACCAAAACTAGTCGCATAAAAAGGGAGTTTAGGTCTTCCTAACCCTTGCCAGATCGCTGTATAAATCAATGTTCCAGCAGTTACTAAACCACCAATAAAAGAATAGAAAATAACTACTCCACTATAAGCCATAACACGGTTATCACTCGTAAAGAGACCTGATAGCTGACCTCCCAAAAGAAAGATACAACCACCAACGATCATCATTAGAAAAGCCGCTATCCAGTAGCTTTCACGAGCAATTTGCCTCAAGGAGCGATAATCCTCTTGTCCCAAGCTATGAGCCACCAAAATAACGGTTGCTGTAGCCACACCCATACCTGGCATATAATTAAATTGGGTCAAGGTCTCTCCAATAGCATTACCAGCAACAGCCCTGGTTCCTAAACCAACAATCAAGCTAACAATTATGACATCACCTGCCCTCATCATCAACCTTTCTCCTGAAGCAGGAAGAACCAATTTGAGTAACTCTTCATTTCTAAAACGACTATTTCTAATCCCTCGTATATCCAATTTAGTTGACTGCCAAAGAATCAGCGTTCCAATCAAGCGTGATAAAACTGTTGAAAATGCCACTCCTGATATGCCCCAATGAAAAACAAATACTGACAAAGAAGACAGTAAAGCATTTAAAAGATTGGAAAAAAGACTGACATACATAGAAATCTTGGCACGCCCTTGGGCTCTTAAGATACTCCCCAAGACCGTCATCAATCCTAAAAATAAAACTCCCCCACCGACAATAGCTAAATATTCTCCGCCTGCCTGACTAACATTTTGGGACGTCCCCAATAGGTTCAAAAGACTGTTGCCAGCAAAGATTGACAAAAATCCCAAAAGAACCGTTAAAACAATCGTTAATAAAAGAGCATCCCAACTATTTTTTTTAGCTAATAATCGCTCCTTTGCTCCCAGATTTTTTGCTATTAAACTAGCAACAGCACTACCTAAAGCAATCAAGATTGCTTGATAGACAGCTAGGATATTATTAGCAACTGATACCCCTGATACTGCTACAATACCAACCTGTGCAACCAGATAATTATCAACTACTCCCATTAGCATTTGCAAAAGATTCTCAACCATAGCTGGCAGAGCAATTTTCAAAATTTGTTTATAATGTTTCATTTCTATAAATAAAAAAGCCAATTGGCCTTTTCTCATACTCCTAGATACTCCTCTACAGCTTTTTGCATATCAGCTGTAGCGACAACTGTTCTATGACGAACCTTAGCAGATTCTAAACCATCCACCGCCTTAGGGATAATTACTCCTGATAGATCATGGAGCTTTTTAACCGCCTCAAAATCATCAGTAAGTGCTTCACCCTCTACAGCCTCAACAACAACACGCGGAAACTTGTAAGGGCTAGCCGTCGAAGCAATCACCGCAGGAGTTTGATCACCAGTTCGCTCCTTATAACTACGATAAACTGCTGAAGCTACCGCCGTATGAGGGTCCTCAATATAGTTCGTTGCCTTATAGATACGCTTAATCTCTGTTGCTGTATCATCTTCTGTTGCATAGCCCGCCTCAAACAAGTCGAGAATTTCAGGCTTAATGGCCTCCAAATGATATTCTCCTTTTGTAGCTAAATCTTCCATTAAGGCTTTGGTTTTTGCGGCGTCATTATTGAGCAAATGAAAAATCAAACGCTCCAAATTAGAAGATACTAAAATATCCATAGACGGACTACTAGTCACTTTGAAGCCTCGCTTCTTATCATAAACACTGGTTTCAAAGAAATCTGTCAAGACCTTATTTTCATTGGAAGCACAGATTAGTTTATTAATCGGAACACCAATCTCACGCGCATAATAAGCCGCTAAAATATTCCCAAAGTTACCCGTAGGTACCGTTATATTAATCCTGTCACCATTTTTGATCTGACCAGACTTAACCAGTTGAGCATAAGCATAAACGTAATAAACAATTTGAGGAACCAAGCGTCCAATATTCATTGAATTTGCTGAAGAAAGCTGCATATGATGATCTAACAGTTTTTGACGAAGTTCTGAATCATTAAACATACGCTTAACATCCGTTTGAGCGTCATCAAAATTCCCCTCAATAGCTACGACATGCGTATTATCCCCAACTTGGGTCGTCATTTGTAACTCCTGAATTTTACTAACGCCCCCTTTGGGATAAAAAACAATAATCTCAGTACCTGGAACATTCGCAAATCCTGCCATAGCTGCCTTCCCAGTATCACCAGAAGTTGCTGTCAATATGACAATCTTATTATCAACCCCTTGTTTTTTAGCTGATGTGGTCAACAAATAAGGCAAGATAGACAAAGCCATATCTTTAAAAGCAATAGTCGACCCATGGAACAGTTCTAAATTATACTGACCATTTAAAGCTACCAAAGGAGCGATAACAGGCGTATCAAACTTATCATCATAAGCATGACTAATACAATAATCTAGCTCCTCACTCGTGAAATCATCCAAAAATCCGGATAAAACCAACTTAGCAATAGCTTGATAGCTAGAGCTTTTCAACTGTGCAAAATCTAAGCTTATTTCTGGTACCTCCAATGGTGTAAAAAGTCCACCGTCAATCGCCAATCCCTGCAAAATTGCTTGGCTAGCTGTTACTTTATTTCGAGCATCACGGGTTGATTGATAAAGAAGTGTCATCGTTAAATCCTCTTTTTGCTAGTATTTGCTGTATTATATCACAATTTTCAGATAATTTCTTTTTAACTTCATAAATAAAAAGGTATAGAACCTCACCTATACCTTTTTATTCTTTATTGGCTCGGGATTCATCACCCTCTTCATCTGTAAAAGTCAATCCATCAGAATCCTTATCATAGGAAAGCTTTTGACCCTTTTTAAAATCTCCTAGTTCACTATCTTGATTGACTTTTGTAATCTCAATTTTTCTTTGAACACGGTCAACCTTACCTTCAAACAAAGTTCCTGTCACCTGTCCAGTATCCGAATCATAGCTCAAACCTGTCTCTTCAACCTCATCAGACAAAGTCTTTTCAAAGCCTTTTTCATCGTAGTCATCATTCATAATAAGAGTATTCATCAGATAATCCCATTCATCATCTGTAAATGTATCCTCATATAATATATTTTGTGAACTATAGTTCTCTTTGATTTTCTTGTAAAAATCATCATAGACCACTGAATAAGTGACCTTGGCTGTTAACTTATCATCTTCGACAACGAAATCTACTTGAGCTTTCTTAGTAAAATCTGAATACTTAACGTCACTATTATGGTCAAATCCAGTGTCACGAAGACTCGAACTCAAATCTTTACTGAGCTCTTTAGACTTATAAGTTCCCTCAATATTTCCAGATAATACTCTAAAAAGAAAGAGACCTGCAATCACAACGATAACAGCAAGAACAATACCCGAGATAATCCAGGCAATACGCTTACCATTATATGGCTTTTTAGTCACCATAGTATTAGGAGCAAATCCAGCCGAACCTGCCATTGTTTCTTGTGAAACATTTTGATACGCTTGCCGTACAGGCTGTCCTTGCCCACCTACAAAAGTAGAATTTGGCATACCTTGTTGAGGTAAAGACTGATCAGGTACAACAGAACTAGTCGGTTGAGAAGGCATTGCTTGTGTAACAGTATTACCACCTACCATTTGTTGAGGCATCGTTGGATTAGACTGTGATTGTGGTGCAGTAGAGGGCTGTTTAGACTGTCCCTCTACAGGGTTATTCGATAATTCATCATTCGACATGGACGATCTCCTTCAAAACTCCTTCATCTAAATGACAGGACAAAATACCCACGTTAGCATTTAGAATAATTTAAGTTAATCCTACCATGCTTTTTGGAGGCTGTCAATCTTATTTTAGGCAACAAAAAAGAGTAAAACTTTTGTTTTCCTTCCCCCTCTCAATAACAAAAAATTGAGCTTAGGAACTATCCCAAACTCAACTTTACTCATTTATAAAACATAATAACATCAGAGGCCTTGGCATTATTTTTACCTTTAATACCAACACCATCAGTCTTTTTATCATACGACAGATAGTCCCCTTCAGAAAGTTCCAAATTTTTCAGTTCTGTATCCTTGGCTTCACCACTCATAAAGGCCTTATTGACTGACGTAAGCTGAATACGGTGTGTTAATGGACTTATCCTTCCTTTAAAAACAGTAGCAGATACTTTCCCTGTTTCATCATCGTAAGTCATACCACTTCCCTTAAGATTATCAGAAATACTAGTATCTATGCGGTTTAAAACCTCAGTTTTGCTTGGCAATCCTTTTTGAGCTTCTGCACGAGTATCAGAAGGTAAAGAACTCAATCCCTTGCTGACTTCTTTTTGATACTCCGTATACAAGGTTTCTCGATTAAATGTATAAGCTACCCCCATAGATACACGATCATCTTTTATTTTTAGATCAACTTTTACATCTTTAAATAACTTACTTGCGTCAATATCAGAGCCGTAATCTGACAGATCATCGTCATCGTTCTTTGAAAGAGAATCTATAATATCTTTTTCCACATCAGCTGCACGATAAACCACCGTCACTCCATTCGACGGACCCTTAATATCACCTGCACGATACCAGTAAAAACCACCAACTAATGCCACTAAACACAGCACAACAAAGAGTGGCAAAAGAATTTTCCAGATTTTTCCTTTTTTCTTCGGCTTTGCTCCTCCTCTATTATCCTGTCTATATCTTACTGGTTGATTTTGTAATTCATTTTCCATAAGCATCTCCGTTCTTAATGATTACTGATATACTATCGTTTCTCATCTCTTGTGTCAATAAATTACCCACCATTCAGCTTCTAGATTGACCTTTTGAAGGTTTTTTTGCTGCTTCAGCTATAGCCGATTTGATAGTCTTAACATATAATTCTGCACCAGAAGCTTTTGAATAATGAACACCATCTGACCCACCCCATATATCGGGATTATCTTGAGCCGTTTGATACCAATCAGCAACCGTTACAAAATCATAATTTTTTTGGAGACCTAACTCATAATCACGAATTTCTGACATCTTTTCATTATTATGTGAATCATAAGGAGTCACAATAACAAGTCGATGTCCCTTAGGGATATTGTCAATAAATAACTGCAATTCTGTATCGTAATTATCAGGTGAGTTCACCCCAATAGCCAATACAATGGTCTTAGGAAGATAGCCTGACTTAATATTAGTCTCTAATATATCAAAAGCAGCATCAAACCCTCTACTTTCTTGGGCATCAACCAAAGCATCAGACATCAAATCATCAAAAGCAGACTGCGAACCCAAGGTCACAGAATCACCAATAACCAAGACTTCATTGATCGCTTTCAAATCTCCAGCTGTTCGCTGATTAGTCAAGATCATACTATTTCTAGACTGCTTGAGTGAGTTCACCAAATTCGTATTAGCATTATGACCCAACTTAGGCGCAAACAAACTAATAGAAACCGTGATCAAAACCAGACCAGCCACAAGAGCTGTGATCCAGCGTTTATATGGCTTTAAATTAACAGAAAGATTAAACACTTTGAGATTCTTACCTGCTAATAAAGGTTCAATCACATAAAATGACAGCGATGCAAATAGAGTTGACAATATAAATGTCAATAAGCTGGCCCAACCATTAGACATGAGCTGTGAAAAAATGATATAAAACGGCCAATGAAATAAATATATTCCATAACTTATATCTGAAAAGAAGGTAATGATCCTAGGCTCATCAATATCGGATAATTTTTCATGTAAAACTCTAGCTGAAAAAATCATCGAGTAGGTCAATAAACCAGCTATAGCAAATCCAAATAAATAAGTGATCCTAGCATCAAATTGCAAAAGAAAACCTAGTCCCAACAACAAAAGAAAACTTCCTACAAATTGTAACAATGTCCTATTCGTTGTCCATCTCAATATAGTTCTCTTAAAGCGATTAGGGAGGTCCGATATCCCAGATAAAGTAGCTCCAATAGCTCCTATATAAAAAAGGTAGCTATGGCTAAAAGTAGAAAAATAAAGAATAGAATAATTGGCTTTATCTACCAAAAAACTTCCAATAAACATTGTTAAATAGCCTATCAAAGATAGAACCATAGAGGACATAAAAATAGCCCCTCTAAAACCACTTTTTGATAGCCTACGCTTAGCCAAAGCCCAAGCAAGAATACCCCAAAAAATATAAAAATGAACTTCTACAGCAAGACTCCAAGTATGTAAAAAGAGATGTGGACTAGCTTGATTCTCGTAATTATTTCCTGCAAAGATCTCATACCAATTTGTCATAAAGCCAAGACTAGCTGTAATTTGCTGACCGATACCAGCAATAAAATCATTTCTGATTAATAAAACAAATGGCATAGTAACTAAGACCATTATCACAAGAGGGGGAAAGATTCGATAAAATCTACGTCTAAAAAATCCTAATAGATCAATCGTTTTCTTTCTATCGTATTCATCAATCAATAAAGCTGTAATAAGATATCCCGAGAAAACAAAGAAAACATCCACACCAATAAAACCTCCAGGAAGGAAGGTTTTAAAAAAATGATAAAGTAAAACTAGTAATAAACCAGTCACACGGATAAAAGAAAACCATTTAATTCTCATTTTTGATAAATACCTTGCTTATATTCCCCTTCATAACGCTTCCCATCGCTCGTTATTAAAGTACCACGACCATCAGCTACTCCCTTTGAAAATTCACCTTCATAGCGCCAACCATCCTTGGACGTATAAGTGCCACGACCATCAATTTTGCCATTAATAAAGTTGCCTGTATAACGATCTCCATTATCAAAGGTTAATGTTCCTCGACCATTCATTTTGTTGTTTTTAACTTTACCGACATAAACAATTTTTTGATGATCAAAGGTCAATTTTTTAGTAAAGCCAAACGGCATTAGCCAGACTGATAAAGCACAGACTAAAATGACAGCAACTATAGCAATTTCTACTTGCTGTCGACTAATTTTTGACCAGTCAGTATTTTTCATTTATTGATCTCCTCACAATAACCACTAAGACTTCTCTATCAATCTCAAAACTATCCAAATATAGTCAAAAAAGTAATTTAGTAATCTCAGCTTTAACTCTATAGCCTCTCCAAACAACTAATTTATCTCGTCTCTAAAAAGCATCTAACTATAGACAATCTATCAAATACCTAATAAGCAGATAAGACGAATGCGTTACCATTATAACATAGAGATTACAAAAACTTGAGAGCTCTACTTATTTTTTAACGAAATACCCAAGTGCTTGTAAGCTTTCTCTGTTGCCACACGCCCAGAACGAGTACGCATGATGAAGCCTTTTTGAATCAAATAAGGCTCATACATGTCTTCCACAGTATCTCTTTCTTCAGCAATGTTTATCGACAAAGTACCAATGCCAACTGGACCGCCATTATACATCTCAATCATCGTGCGTAAAATTTTCTGATCGATATAATCCAACCCTTCGCTATCAACATCTAACATTGTCAAAGCTTCATCAGCAATATGATTATCAATAATACCATCACCAATTATTTGAGCATAATCCCGAACCCTCTTTAATAGACGATTAGCTATTCGAGGAGTTCCCCGGCTTCTCTTAGCTAATTCGACAGCTGCTTCATGAGTGATATCAGCCTCAAAGATATCTGCCGTACGCTCAATAATTTCAGTTAGGTCCTTATCTTCATAATATTCCATATGCCCATTGATACCAAAACGAGCACGCAAAGGATTAGACAACATACCCGCACGCGTAGTTGCTCCAATCAAGGTGAATGGCGGAAGATCTAGATGGACACTCCTACTAGCTTCCCCCGATCCAATCATAATATCGATATAAAAATCTTCCATAGCACTATACAAGACTTCTTCAATCGCCATCGGCATCCGATGAATCTCATCAATAAATAGAACATCACCAGGCTCAAGTTCATTTAAAATAGCAACTAAATCTCCAGCTTTTTCAATAGCCGGTCCCGATGTCTGCTTCAAATTAACACCCAATTCGTTAGCAATAACAAAAGCCATAGTTGTCTTTCCCAACCCAGGAGGACCATATAAAAGGGTATGATCTAAAACTTCATCCCTCAAGCGAGCCGCTTCAATAAAAATAGACAATTGCTCTTTGACCTTATCCTGACCGATATATTCTTTAAAATTATGCGGACGCAGACTACGTTCAACCTGATCCTCATTTTCTAACATTTCATCATCTAAAATTCTACTCATAACATCATTATAACATAAAAGTCTTTAAGCAAATTAGAAGGATCCCACGCTCCAATCAAAATAAAAACACCCATAGGACAAACCCTTGGGTGTTTTGAAATATTGATATAAAGCCGTTCTTAACGTTTTGAGAACTGACTAGCTTTACGTGCTTTCTTAAGACCTGGTTTCTTACGTTCAACCATACGAGCATCACGTGTAAGAAGACCTGCACGCTTCAATGAATCGCGAAAATCTGGATCCACTTGAAGTAATGCACGTGCAATACCGTGACGGATTGCACCTGATTGACCCGCATAACCACCACCTACAACATTTACATGAACATCATAGGAACCTGCAGTTGAAGTAACTGCAAATGGTTGGTTAATGACTAAACGTAAATCTGCATGTGGAATGTATTCTTCTACATCTTTTTTGTTAACTGTGATTTTACCTGTACCTGGAGTCAAGCGAACGCGAGCAACCGCATTTTTACGACGTCCAGTACCTGTGTATTGAGCTTGTGCCATAAGTTATACCCCTTTCCTCTTAGATAAGACCTGAGATGTCAAGTACTTCAGGTTTTTGCGCAGCATGTGTATGCTCATCACCAACGAAGACTTTCAATTTCATTCCTTGTGCACGTCCAAGAGTATTGTGTGGAAGCATACCCTTAACCGATTTTTCAATCAAACGAACCGCATTCTTCGAACGCAATTCACCAGCAGAGATTTGCTTCAATCCACCTGGATACATTGAGTGAGTATAGTAAATTTTATCAGTTGCTTTTTTACCAGTCAATTTAACTTTCTCAGCATTGATGACAATAACAAAGTCACCTGTATCAGTATGAGGGGTAAATGTTGGTTTGTTCTTACCACGAAGAACACTTGCAACTACTGCAGAAAGACGCCCGAGTGGCACATCAGTAGCATCTACAACGTACCACTTACGCTCAACTTCACCTGGCTTAGCCATGTATGTTGTTTTATTCATGATTTCTCCTATATTAACGTTTTTGTTTACAAAGTGGATGTTCCGGTCCACACAATATTCCAAAGCTTTCCGGGGCTTCTGAAATGGGGTAAACAATACCGATGATTATCATACCAAATTTAATCCTACCAAGTCAAGTCAATTCCCTTTACTTTCTCCATATTTATAAAATTTATTCTAAAAATAGATCTAATCTTCGAAGTCATCAAATTCAATTTTGATATCTCTAATAAATGAATTTTTACCTTTAAAAGAAACACCTGTCATTAATAGCATTAATTTATTGAAATCTTCTTTATCCAATTTAAGCTTCAACTCTTTTAACTTGTCTTTTAATGCCAAGTAATCAGCAGTATCCATCTTGTTATCAGAAATTTGATGTCCCAATTCAAAGATCTCCTCATAAATCATTTTATCAAATAGCCTTTTCTGCGCCGCCTGTTTCCTCAGATTATCCTTAACATAGCTTCCAAACCTAATTTTGAAAAAACCTCTTAATTTGTCATAATCCTCGATTAAACTAGGATTTTTCTGTAACAATTTAAAAAGTACAATCTGAGCTTCCTGCTGCCAGTCATCTTTTGACCATAACTTTAGATAATAGTCTCGCGACAACTTACCAACAATACCTTTAACAGCATTATATGCATCAATAAAATCTTGTTCATCCATAAATAAAACCCCTTCAGTTAGAATGAGCTTACCATCCTCTAGACTAACAAACATCCTCCGCTCATCTTCGGAATAAGCAATATCAAATTCATCGAAAGCATCGTCATCACAAAATAGAGCATTATAGTCAGAGTAGTGATCAAATATTTTCTTAAGTTTCTTAGATTTCATAAAGTTTCCTCATTTCTTTAATAATGTTCTTTATTATCCTATATTTTTTGATAAGTCTGCAGTAACATGAATAACACCACAAAAAATCAAAAAATACATTACACTTATTTATTCGAATTTATTTTAAAAAAATAGCAAAACATTAAAAATAACATAAAAAAGACATGTAGCTGTCAATTTTTCATAAATTTTTGCTAAATTAAAGATTTTTTTAATCTTTATCGCTGCTAGAAAACTATCTCATTAATAAAATAAATTTCATTCAACATTTGGCAGAAAAACAAATAATGTTCGAACCCAAAATCGCTTCATATAGAAAGCAAAGGAGATCACAAAAACTAATGAAAGGGGCTAACTAACCATAAAAGAATACTACTTTCTCAAAAATAATAGTAAGAAATATTTGACTTCAAAAGAATTAACCAATGCACACAAAAAATCCCCAGCATATTAAACATCAAAAAAGATAAAATCAACTTATAGCACTAATCAATAAAATTAGCTCACAAAAAAGTTCATTTGAATAGCCTGTAAGCAACCAAACAGTATTATTCAAATGAACCCTTAAAATTATAACGCTAAAAGCCCTTATTTACAAGACAGTATAAAAATTCTTACATTACACTTAAATTACGCACATGCTTCACAATCCAAACCACGCTTATTTACATAGAAAATATCTAAAAGGCATTAAACTAAACTCTAAATATCACTATTGAACAGTCCCAGAATAATATGTGAGTACCACTTTCAACAGTTTCTAAAATCACATTTGATTGAATTCCTTACACTAATACGAAAAGTGATCATATCTCACTCTACAATGCTTACTTATATATAACTAAATTTCGTAAATAAGCTATTCAAAGATAACAAGCGAGATAGCGATCACCAAAATTTTGATAACTTCAACAATCAAATCACTTTATTTTATCCTTATCCACCTAAAAAAATGTCGCTTCAAATATAGAACTTGTAAAAAATACAGATCGCTAAGAGAATCTTGGTCAGAGTAAATCATAAGATTTCAAACATCATTAACCACAAAATCACCGAGAAACTCATGAGTCAATGGCAAAAACTATCTATTTCTGTATCAACCCTCTATCGCCAGTTAGACCGCTTTGAACATAAAAGGCTCTATAATTTCTGTAGTGGGTAACTCCACTTAGGAAGTTATAGAGCTTTTTGAGTATCAAAAAAATCCCACAAGAACTATAATGAAAAGCGTTCAAACAACTCATTAGAAAGACTCTTATGGAACACCTCAATCATACCACACAACTCATCGGGATTAAAGACAATAATACTACCTTGACACAAGCCGTTCAACACGATACCCATATCGAAGTCATCGCCACACTTGACTATCGTCCCCCTAAATGTAAACACTGCAAGGGAAAACAAATCAAATATGACTTCTAGAAACCTTCTAAAATCTCCTTTATCGAAATCGGAGGATTCCCTAGCCTCATTCGCTTGAAAAAAAGACGATTTCAATGCAAAGTCTGTCGGAAGGTAAGCGTATCTGAAACGACCCTCGTTCAGAAAAAATTACCAAATCTCTGAGATAGTGAGACAAAAAATCGCTCAGCTATTGCTCAACAGGGAGGCCTTAACCCATATCGCTGCTAAGCTGGCTACTATATCTACCTCTACCGTCTATCGCAAGCTCCAGCAATTTCAGTTTCAAGAAGATTATTCTTCCTTGCCTGAAATCCTCTCCTGGGATGAATTTTCGTCTCAAAAGGAAATCTTGCCTTCATTGCCCAAGATTTCAAGACCAAGAAAATCATTACTATCCTCGATAACAGACGTCAAACCACCATCCGCAATCATTTCTTTAACTACTCTAAAAAAGCTAGAAATAATGTTAAAGGGGTTACTGTCGATATGTCTGGAAGTTATATCACTCTCATTAAGACATTATTCCCTAATGCCAAGACTGTCCTCGATCGCTTCCATATTGTCCAGCACATGAGCCGTGCCCTTAATCAGACAAGAATCAAAATCATGAAGCCATTTGACAAGAAATCTCTGGAATATAGGGCTCTTAAATACCACTGGAAACTCATTCAAAAAGATAGTCGAAAACTCTCTCTTAAACCTTTTTACTCACGGACTTTCAGAGAGACTTTAACTCCTACAGAGTGTCTGAATAAACTGTTGAAACTAGTACCTGAACTAAAAGCCTATTATGACCTCTACCAACGGCTCCTCTTTCACCTGCAGGAGAAAAACACCAAACAATTCTTTAGCCTCATTCATAATGCTCTACCATACCTTAATCAGACGTTTAAAACAGCTTTGAACACGTTATTCGCTATAAAGACGATATCACCAATGCCATTGAACTTCCTTATTCTAACGCTAAATTAGAAGCAACTGACAAACTTTTCAAAGACATCAAACGCAATGCCTTCGGCTATCGGAACTTTGACAATTTCAAGAAACGAATTTTTCTAGCTTTGAACATAGCAAAAGAGAAGACGACATTCGTCTTCTCTCGTGCTTAGTTATAAGTCACCCACTACAATTGACAAGGAGCCCATAAAAAACGGGGGAGCATAATTGCTCTCCCTAAATAAAATAACTAATTAAAAACTTTAAGCTATACCGGCGGCCGGGGTCGAACCGGCACGTCCGTGAGGACACTGGATTTTGAGTCCAGCGCGTCTGCCAATTCCGCCACGCCGGCATGGTATAAACTAAACTGGGGTAGCTGGATTCGAACCAACGCATGAGGGAGTCAAAGTCCCTTGCCTTACCGCTTGGCTATACCCCAAAATAGGCGAATGATGGGAATCGAACCCACGAATGCCAGAGCCACAATCTGGTGTGTTAACCACTTCACCACATTCGCCATGTACACGGGCAGTAGGAATTGAACCCACACTGAAGGTTTTGGAGACCTTAGTTCTACCTTTAAACTATGCCCGTAAACAATGGAAGGGGAGGGATTCGAACCCCCGAACCCGAAGGAGCGGATTTACAGTCCGCCGCGTTTAGCCTCTTCGCTACCCTTCCTTAATAATATTAAATAATGGCGCGAGACGGAATCGAACCGCCGACACATGGAGCTTCAATCCATTGCTCTACCAACTGAGCTACCGAGCCAACCTATAATAATTGCGGGAGCAGGATTTGAACCTACGACCTTCGGGTTATGAGCCCGACGAGCTACCTAACTGCTCCATCCCGCGATAAGTAAAAGGAGGATGTGGGATTCGAACCCACGCACGCTGTTACACGCCTGACGGTTTTCAAGACCGTTCCCTTCAGCCAGACTTGGGTAATCCTCCAAAATAGTCCGTACGGGATTCGAACCCGTGTTACCGCCGTGAAAAGGCGGTGTCTTAACCCCTTGACCAACGGACCATTATATGGGCACAAGTGGACTCGAACCACCGACCTCACGCTTAT